>JAEWBL010000370.1 GCA_023391175.1 Pseudomonadota bacterium | reverse complement strand
GATCCAGGCAGGAGCTGACGGCCGTGAACGGCCCGTCGGTGATGTCCGAAGGAAACACATGCGGGTTGCCTATGATGACCGGCTGCGCTTCGACGACCCGGATTGCCGCCGGACCGATCGCACGGATTTGTGCGTCACCCTTGGTGTCGGGAAAGGCCACGTAGCCGCCGTCTCGATGGACCCATGCGCGATGCATGGCCTGCGCTTCTTCGCGCCGGTAGCCCGTCAGCAGGAGCAGGCGCATCACGCCGAGAGCCGTCTGATTTTCACCATTGCGTTCGGCATAAGCGATGGCAGTGCCGACAGCCTCGATCTCGGCCACGCTCAGGCGCCGGTTCTTCTTGTTGCCTGTGAGCTTTTTCGCGCCCTTCGTCGGGTGCTCGGCGAGAAGGCCTTTGTGCTTGGCATGGCCGATGATCGCCTGAAGCGTTCCGACGCACCGTCCCGCCACCCCAGCGCCGCCCGAAGCCTTGCCCCCGGGCCCGCCAGCGCGCGGCTTGGCGGTCTTCCCGTTCCTGACATCGGTCTGCATCTGCTCGACGTCGGCGATCATGAGGTGGCGGACGATACGCTTGCCAAGCAGCGGCTTGATGTGCGTCCTGATCCGGCTTTCATCCATGTCCAGTGAAGACGCCTTGATGGGCCGGTTCTTGCGGCCAAGGATGTTTCCCGCTCGCGCTTCGGTGAGATACCAATCGCACATTTCCGCAACCGTCATACCCTTGCGGGCCTGGCGGGCTTCGTCGGCGGGATCTTCCCCGGCCGCGACGGTGCCGAGCTGGATCTTGGCTTTCTCGCGGGCCTGCTCGACGGTCATGACGCCGTAGCGTCCGAGATTGGTCCGGCGCTTGATCCCCTCTGCATTGCGGTACTGCAGCACGAAGGTCTTGAGGCCTGACCTGAGGATCCGGACGCCGAAGCCACGGATTTCGCTGTCCCAGTGAATGATCTGGGCCTCACCAGGTGGTGCGAAGGCGTCAACGGCTTTCTTGGTCAGCTTGATGGTCGGCATGCCGGCGCTCTCCTTCTGGAGACAAAGCTCCGGTAAGGAGGCTTTGTCTCCAAAATGTCTCCAGAAACGCGAGTTTCGTGGGCCAAAAAAGGATACGTCGTCGTAAGGTGACAATCAATAAACATATGATAAATAGTATATTTTAGTGCGACAGCGTGTGGCGGCGCAGGCTCCGCCCAAAGTTGCCAAGGTTGGGGTCGAGGGTTCGAATCCCTTCGCCCGCTCCAGTTTCTCTCAAGAAAATCAGATGGTTGGCAAACGCCCTTTGGGGCGTTTTCTGCTTACCGGCAACGGCTTCGCTATTGCAGTAAGCAGGCGGTAAGCGCGGCGAGGAAAGCCGTGGCGCGCTCCAGCGTAGGCGATCTTCCTCCCCCGAACGGCAAGCGAAAGCTCGGAAAACTGCTGCGGCTGTTCGGCAGACCACCTCTCCCGCATGGCGGCTCGCCTACAGGCGACTCCGGCGGAGCATAAGCGCCGCCGCAACCCTGCATCTTGAATCTGATGGCAACTCCTCAATTTTGCTATCAACGCGATCAGCCTTACTGGAGGCGCCATCATCCCCGCAGTGACAATCCGCGACCTCGCCGAGGCGACGCATCGCGCCCTGAAGGTACGCGCGGCCCAGCATGGCCGCAGCAGGGAAGCCGAGATGCGCGACATCCTGTAGGCGGCCGTTCGCCCTGACACGCGTCTCCGGCACGCCGCTCGCGGAGCGTAGCCGCCGGCTTGGCCTGACCAATGAGGACATCGATGCCCTCAGTCCGGCATGCGAAAGAACGCCCGCCGAGCCCATGAGCTTCGAATGGTCCTTCTCGACAATGTCATCTCGGAAGCGATGAGGCCCGCGCCCGACGACACCGTGCGGGCGTGACTCGACGAGCAGGCGGCCGAAACGCTCTGCCTCTCCAGCGTCACCATTGACGAACTATTGTTCGGGATCGGTGCGCTGACCGCTGGCAAGCGCAAGGACAGGCTCACCGAGGCTCTGGATGGGTGACGGAGCTGTTCGCCGGCCGCATCTTGCCGATCGATGTCGCTGCTGCAAAACGCAGTGACATTGCGGTGAAGACGGGCGCGGCCGGGAAGGTCTTTCCGGCGCCCGACGGCTATATCGCTGCGATCGCGGCCTGCCGGGGCTTTACTGTGGCCCCCCCGCGACAGCGCGTTCGACGCCGCTGGCGTAGCGGTCATCAATCCGCGGAACGTGGACCGGTGACGACCTTCTGCGGGCAGCACGTGTTGCACCTCACAGCCCGGCGGAAGCGACCTACCGGCGCGGCCCCCTTTGCGCTTTTACACTGCACCCCGCGTAAAAATCATGCGCTTTGCCAGGCCTGTTCGCCGCATTGTTTCCTGACGACTTGCACCTGCACGGCAACGCCTGCGGGAGGCGTACCACCCCGGGCGTCGCCACGCCCGCGTCACATCCCGCCGCGAACCGCCTTGACGCAGATCACCTCCCATGCAAATAGTGATCGAACGATAAATAAAAATCGTCCGGGAGGATAATATGATCTCAAGGAGAGGATTCCTGGGAGCGACGGCGGCTGCCGTCTCCTATGGCGCGCTGCCCGCGATGGCCCAGCAACAGCCCATTCGCGTCGGCATGCTCACGATCAAATCCGGCGCCCTCGCCGCCGGCGGCCGGCAGATGGAGGACGGCTTCCGCCTCTTCCTGCGCGAGCGCGGGGAGCGTGTCGCCGGGCGTCCGGTGGAATTCATCGTGGCCGATACGGGCGGCCAGCCGGCACTCGCCAAGACGCGGGCGCAGGAACTGGTGCAGCGCTCCGGCGTCCAGGTCGTTGTGGGGCCGGTGGCGGCCTTCGAGGCCCTGGCGATCAACGATTACTTGCAGGAAGCGGAAGTTCCCTTTCTGTGCTGCTCGGCCGCCGCGGAAGATCTGACCCAGCGCCGCCTGAACCCGTGGTTCGTGCGCACCTCCTCCACCTCCGCCCAGCCGTGCCACCCGCTCGGCGACTATGTGGCGGGGGAGCTCAAGTACAAGAAGATCGTCGCCATCGCCGACGATTTCGCCTTCGGTCAGGAGCAGACGTCGGGTTTCCAGCGCACGTTCGAGGCGGCCGGCGGCACCCTCGTCAAGAAATTGTGGGCGCCGCTCAACGTGGCGGACTACGGCTCCTACATCTCGCAGATCGGCGAGCCCGATGCCGTGTTCGCGGCCTTCGCCGGAGCGAACGGACTGCGCTTCCTGCGGCAGTATTCGGAATATGGCCTGAAGGGAAAAATCCCCCTGATCGGCTCCATGACGACCGTGGACGAGGGCGTGCTGCACAGCATGGGCGACGAGGCCATCGGCATCATCTCCGCCGGCTGGTATTCGGCCGCGCTGCCTGGCGAGGCCAATGCGCGCTTCGTCGCCGCGCTGCGCAAGCAGACGGGCGTCGATCCCGGCTTCTACTCCGAAGGCGCGTATTCGGCGGGCCTTGCCCTTGAGGCCGCCCTCAATGCGGTGGACGGCAGGATCGAGGACAAGCAGGCGTTCATGAACGCCCTGCGCAAGGTGGACATCAAGGACGATCCGCGCGGCCCGTGGCGGCTCGATGCTTACGGCAACCCCATCGAGAATATCTACATCCGCAGGACGGAACGTCGCGACGGACGGCTGATGAACACGGTCATCAAGACCTACGAGAACGTCTCGCAGTTCTGGACCTACAAGCCGGAAGCCTTCCTCGCCGCGCCGGTCTACTCGCGCAGCGAGCCGACCAAGCTCTGAGCGCGCCGCCCCGCGGCACCCCTGCCCCACCCTTGCGAGCACGGTTCCATGATCGTCGACGCCCATAATCACGTCATGCCGGAGGCCATCATCCGGCACCTCGAAACCCAGGCGGATGTCTTCGGCGTCCGGGTGGACCGCGCGGAGGGCGCGACGCGCCTCGCCCATCGGGAGGGCTTTGCTTATCCCCTGTTCGAGGAATTTCTCACCCCCTCAGCGAAGATCGAGGCACTGGACCGCCGGGGCCTCGACGCGGCGATCATCTCGCCCTCGCCCACCCTGTTCTTCTACCGTGTTCCGCCGCAGGCGGAGGTGGAGTTCGTGCGGCGTCTCAACGACGAGATCGCGACCTTCGCCTCGACCGCGCCCCAGCGGCTGCGGCCCATGGGCACCCTGCCCATGCAGTCGCCCGACGCGGCGGTGGCGGAGCTGGAGCGCATCGTCGCCGATCTCGGCATGCGCGCGGTGATGATCGGCTGCCACATCGACGGCGCCGCCCTCTCCGAGCCGAAGTTCCGCCCCGTCCTGCGGCGCGCGGCGGAACTGGGGGTGCTCATCCTCACCCACCCCTATTACTTCGGAACCAAGGCCGGTTTCGAGAAATACTACCTCACGAACCTTGCCGGAAATCCGCTCGACACGGCCATCATGGCGGCGGACCTGATCTTCGGCGGGGTGATGGACGAGCTTCCCGACCTGAAGGTCGCGCTCTCCCACGGCGGCGGCTTCCTGCCTTACCAGATCGGCCGCCTCGTCCACGGCTGGAAGGTGCGGCGCGAGGCGCAGACCATTCCGACCTCGCCGAAAGAGCTGTTCCGGCGCTTCTATTTCGACACCATCACCCATGATGCCGGGGCGCTCGCCTATCTCATCGATCTCGTCGGTCCGGAGCATGTGCTGCTCGGAACCGACATCCCCTTCGACATGGCGGACGAGACCGCGCTCGACACGCTCGATGCCGTGCCCGGCCTCTCCGCCGATGCACGCGCGCGCATCGCCGGCGGCAACGCCTGGGCTCTGACCGGCGGCTGACCGCCGCATCCCGACGCAACGGAGACACACATGGCACTCACCCTGGAACCGGCTTCGGCCGGAACGCCCCGTCATGACCTGATCAAGGGCCTGTTCATCGACGGCCGCAGCGTCGATCCCGGCCCGCGCGCCCTCATGAACATCACCGCCCCGCGCGACGGCACCACCATCGCGCAGGTCATCGAGGCGAGCGCGGAGGATGTGAACCGCGCCGTCGCCAGCGCCGATGCGGCGTTCCGCTCCAAAGAATGGCGCGGTATGTCGGTGCGCACCCGCGCGCGCCTCGTCAACAAGCTCGCCGATGTGATGGAGGCCCATCTCGACGAATTGTTCGAGCTGGAGACGCTGAACAACGGCCGGCCGGTGCGCGAGACCCGCGCCCAGCTCGCCCGCGTGCCGGATCTGTTCCGCTACAATGCCGGCCTCGCCATGGCGCGGCGCGACGACGTGATCCCGGTGGAAGGCGATTATCTCACCTACGCCCGCCGCCTGCCGGTGGGCGTGGTGGCCAATGTCACGCCCTTCAACCATCCGCTGCTGATTGCCTGCCGGAACCTTGCGCCCACCTTCGCCTCCGGCTGCACCACGGTGGTGAAGCCCTCCGAATACACGCCGCTCACCACCCTGCGCCTCGCCGAGATCTTCTCGGAAGCCGGCCTGCCGCCGGGCGTGTTCAATGTGGTGACCGGCCCCGGCGCCGTCACCGGGCGGGCGCTGTCGGAGCATCCCGGCATCCGCAAGCTGGTGCTTACCGGCGGCACCGAAGCCGGCCGTCGCGCGGGCGCCGCCGCCGCCAGCAATTTCGCGCGCCAGACGCTCGAACTCGGCGGCAAGACGCCGGTGGTGGTGTTTGACGATTTCGACCTCGACCAGGCGGTGAACTATGCTGCCTTCGGGGCTTTCGTGGGCGCCGGGCAGACCTGCGTGTGCGCCGCGCGGCACATCGTGCAGCGCTCCATCTATGATGCGTTTGTGGAGAAGCTCGCCGCCAAGGCGAAGGCCATCGCCGTCGGCGACCCCTTCGATGCCGGCACACAGATGGGCCCGGTGATCTCCGAGCGGCAGCGCGCGCGGGTGCTGGACTTCGCCCGCATCGGGCTTGAGGAAGGCGCGCGGCTGGTGGCGGGCGGGCGCGTGCCGCCGGCGCTCGACGGCAGCCACGGCTTCTATGTGGAGCCCACCGTCTTCGCCGACGTGGACCCGGGCATGCGCATCTTCCAGGAGGAGGTGTTCGGCCCGTTCACGGTGGTGACGCCGTTCGACACCGAGGACGATGCCGTGCGCATCGCCAACGACAGTCCCTACGGCCTCGCCGCCGCCATCCGCACCCGCGACATCGCCCGCGCCCACCGCGTGGCCGACCGCATCGAGGCCGGCATCGTCTGGATCAACGACCACCACCGGGTGGACGCGGCCTCGCCCTGGGGCGGCTTCAAGCTCTCCGGCATCGGCCGCGAGTTCGGGAAGGAGGCGTTCGACGCCTATTTCGACGTGAAGGCGGTGATGGTGAACGTCGGCGACCAGCCGTTCGACTGGTTCGACATGAGCGCCCCCACCCAACGGCTGAACTGAAACCGACCGCCCCCGCGGCGGCCCCTGGAGATGGCCTCCATGTTCTGGATCAACGGTTTCCTGAACAGCTTCGCGTTCGGCGCGATCCTGTTCCTGCTGGCGGTCGGGTTTTCCCTGATCTTCGGCCTCATGCGGGTCGCGAACCTCGCCCACGGCGCCCTGTTCATGCTCGGCGGCTATATCGCCACCTCGGCGGTGGGTCTCGGGTTCGCGGGGGCGGTGCTGGCGGCGGGGGCGGCGTGCGCCGTCTTCGGCGGCATCCTGGAGCGAACGCTCATCCGCCGCCTCGCGGGGCGCGAGCTGGCTCAGGTGCTGGGCACGCTCGGCCTCGCCTTCATCATTGCGGACCAGTGCCTGCTCATATGGTCGGGCGATCCCATCGCCCAGCCGGCGCCGGAGGCGCTGCGCGGCGCGGTGGGGTTCGGCGGCATCGTCTTTCCCGCCTATCGGCTGGCGCTGGTGGCGCTGGCGCTGTTTGCATTCGTCGGCATCTGGGCGCTGGTGGAGCGCACCACGCTCGGCGCCCGCATCCGCGCGGCGGTGGACGACCGGGAGATGGCGCGGGCCATGGGCATTCCGGTGTCGCGCCTGTTTACCATGGTGTTCTGCCTCGGCGCCGGCCTCGCCGGCGTCGGCGGGGCGCTCGCGGCGCCCATCATGTCGGTCTATCCGGGCCTTGATTCCGAAATGCTGCCGCTGGCGCTGCTGGTGGTCATCCTCGGCGGCATTGGCTCGCTCACCGGGGCGCTGGCGGGCAGCCTCGTCATCGGCCTCGTCTACACCTTCGGCCAGATGCTTCTTCCGGATCTCGCCTACGTCATCCTCTTCCTGCCCATGGTGGTGGTGCTCGCCGTTCGGCCCCAGGGCTTCTTCGGGAGGCAAGCCGCATGAAAAACCCCGGCCTCAAGACCCTCGGCATCCTCCTCATCTGCGCGGCGGCGGTTCCCCTCGTGCTGCCCGGGCCGTTCTATCTCTCCATCGCCACACAGGTTCTCGTCTACGGCCTGTTCGCGGTGAGCGTGAACCTCATCGCCGGCTATTGCGGCATGGTCTCGCTGGGCCACGCCGCCTTCCTCGGCATCGCCGGCTATGCCTTCGCGCTGCTGACGACCAGCACCGGCTGGCCGCTCTGGGCGGCGATCCCGGCGGCGGTGGCGCTCTCGGTGGTGGCTGGTGCGCTGTTCGGCCTCGTGGCGCTGCGCACCTCGGGCCTGAGCTTCCTGATGATCACCCTCGCGCTGGGCCAGATCGTGTGGGGCATCGCATTCCGCTACGTGGACCTCACGAATGGCGAGAACGGCATCTCCATGCCCCGTTTCCAGGGGCTGCTCGCCAACGGCACGGGGCTCTATTACCTGTGCCTCGTGGTGACGGGGGGCTGCCTTGCGCTCGTCACCATCCTCGCCGGCTCGCCGCTCGGCGCCTCCATGCAGGGCGTGCGCGACCAGCCCCGCCGCATGAGCACGCTGGGCTATGACATGTGGCGCATCCGCTATGCGGCCTACGTGCTCTCCGCCTGCCTCGCCGGCATCGCGGGCGTGCTCTACATGCTGCTGTTCCGCTTCATCAGCCCGCACACGCTGTCGCTCACCGTCTCTTCGGAAGCGGTGCTGATGGTGATCGCCGGTGGACTCGGCACCACCTTCGGGCCCATCGTCGGCGCGGCGCTGGTGGTGCTGCTGAAGAATGTCGCGAGCGCCTATACGGATCGCTGGCCGACGCTGCTCGGCCTCATCTTCCTGTTCATCATCGTGGTGGTGCCGGAAGGGCTGCTGCCCGGCGCGCGGCGGCTGGTGCGCACGCTTGGCGCGCGCCTCGCCACGCGGCGCGGGCCGACGGCGATTCCCGCCACCCCCGTCAAGGAGGCTCGCCCGTGACCGCGCCCACTGCCGCACTCCGCATCGACGATCTGCACAAGAGTTTCGGCGGCCTTCATGTCATCCAGGGCGTGAACTTCACCGTGGCGCCCGGCGAGCGGCGCCTGCTGCTCGGCCCGAACGGCGCGGGCAAGACCACGCTGTTCAACCTCATCGCCGGCGATCTCAGGCCCACGGCGGGTCAGATCCGCATCGCGGAGGAGGACGTGTCGGCCCTCCCGACCTTCCGGCGCGCGGCGCGGGGCATCGGTCGCACCTTCCAGATCCTCACCCTGTTCGCCCGCGAGAGCGTGATCGGCAACGTCATCATGGCCCTCCTCGGCGGACGCTCGCAGCGCTGGAAGCCCTATGGCGCGGTGGCAACGGACCCCGCGCTGCGGCGCGAGGCGCTGGAGGTGCTGGCGCGGGTGCGGCTCGACACGCTGGCCGACCGGCCGGTCTCGGAGACCTCCTACGGCGAAAAGCGCCGGCTGGAGATCGCCATGGCGCTGGCGCAGGCGCCGCGTATTCTTCTACTGGACGAGCCGCTCGCCGGCCTCTCCAAGGAAGAGCGCGGCACGGTGAGCGCGCTTTTGGCCGAGCTGCCGCGCGACCTCACCATCCTGATGATCGAGCACGACATGGATGTCGCGCTCGCCTTCGCCGAGAAGATCGCCCTCCTGCATTACGGCCGCCTGATCGTGGACGGCACGCGCGAGGAGGTGATCGCGGACCCGAGGACACGGGAGGCCTATCTTGCCCAGTGATGCCGCGCTCTCGCTCTCCGGCCTGAACGCCTTCTATGGCGACAGCCACATCCTGCACGACGTGTCGCTGGAGGTGGCGCC
>JAEWBL010000315.1 GCA_023391175.1 Pseudomonadota bacterium | reverse complement strand
CCGAGGAAGTCGTAGGCCTCCTTCGCCGCATTCGCCACGACGAGGGCCTGCGGATCGGCATTGCCGATGTCCTCGATGGCCATGCGCACGATGCGCCGGGCGAGGAACAGCGGGCTTTCCCCGGCATCCAGCATGCGCGCGAGATAATAGAGCGCAGCGTCGGGGTCGGAGCCGCGGACCGCCTTGTGCAGCGCGGAGATGAGATTGTAGTGGCCGTCCTCGCTCTTGTCGTAGATGGGCGCGCGGCGCTGCACCACTTCGCTCAGGCCCGCCACGTCGAACACCTCGCCCGGCCGCGCGGCGCGCCACACCTCCTCCGCCAGCGTGCGGGAGGCGCGGCCATCCCCGTCCGCCATGTTCACCAGCGCGACGCGCGCCTCCTCGGTAAGGGGGAGTTCGCGGCCCTCCACCTCCTCGGCGCGGGAGAGCAGCTTGGCCACCGCTTCGGCATCGAGCGAGCGGAACACCAGCACGCGGGCGCGGGAGAGAAGCGCCGCGTTCAGCTCGAAGGAGGGGTTTTCCGTGGTGGCGCCCACCAGCGTCACCGTGCCGTCCTCCATGACGGGCAGGAAGCTATCCTGCTGGGCGCGGTTGAAGCGGTGAATCTCGTCCACGAACAGGAGGGTCGCGGTGCCCGACAGGCGCCGGCCGCGGGCCTGCTCGAACACCTTCTTGAGGTCGGCGACGCCGGAGAAGATGGCGGAGATCTGCTCGAAATGCAGGTCCGTGGCCGAGGCCAGCAACCGCGCGACGGTGGTCTTGCCGGTGCCCGGCGGCCCCCACAGGATGAGCGAGCCAAGGGAGCGCGTCTCCAGCATGCGCGAGAGCACGCCGTCCGGCCCCACCAGATGGTCCTGCCCCACCACCTCCGAGAGGCGCGACGGGCGCAGACGGTCGGCGAGCGGCCGCGCCACCCCCTCCCCCAGTCCCGCCGCCTCGAACAGATCGCCCATGTGCTTTGTGTTCCGCGCCTCAGCCGCGCAGGACCGCGGTGATGCTGCGGCCGCCGCGCATCACCGTCACCCGCCAGCCGCGCTGGGGCACGGCGGACAACTGGCCGAGATCGCCGGTGCGGCCGACCTTTTCGTTGTTCACCTCGACGATGACGTCACCCGGGCGGAAACCTGCCGCCGCCGCCGGCGAATTCTCCTCCACGTCATAGACCACGACGCCGGTGGCGTTGGTGTCCACCTTCAGCTCCTCGGCGACGGCCGGGGACAGGTTGACGATGGTCGCCCCGGCGAAGGGCGAACGGCCGCGCAGCTGCAGCTCCTCGCGCGGCACCGTCTCGGGCGCGACTTCCAGCACCACCACCAGGGTCTGCTCCTTGCCGGAGCGGTTCACCAACAGCGCGGCCTTGCCGCCGATGGGGCGGGTGGCGAGGCGGTAGTTGAGGGATTCGGGATCGTCGATCCCCTGCCCCTCCACCGACACGACGAGATCGCCCGTCTTGAGCCCGGCCTTGGCGGCGGGGCTGCCGGCAGTGACGCCCTGCACCAGCACGCCGGTGGGACGCGGCAGGCCGAGACTCTCGGCGATGTCCGGCGTCACCCGCTGGAGGCGAGCGCCCAGCCACGGCCGGCGCACCGACTTGGACCCGCTTTTCGCCTGCTCCACCACCACCCGGCCCATGTTGGCGGGAATGGCGAAGCCGATGCCGTGGGAGCCGCCCGAGCGCGAATAGATGGCGGAATTGATGCCCACCACACGCCCCGCCATGTCCACCAGCGGCCCGCCCGAATTGCCGGGATTGATGGCCGCGTCGGTCTGGATGAAGAACTGGTAGTCGGAAACGCCCACCTGGGTGCGCGCCAGCGCTGAGACGATGCCCTGCGTCACCGTCTGCCCGACGCCGAAGGGGTCACCGATGGCGAGCACGAGGTCGCCCACGGCGAGGCCGTCCGAATCGCCCAGCTCCAGGAAGGGGAAGCGCTCCTTCGCCTCGCTCTTGATGCGCAACACGGCGAGGTCGGTGCGCTGGTCGCGCAGCAGCACCTCGGCCTCGTATTCACGGCGGTCGTTGAGGGCGATGCGGATTTCGTCCGCCCCCTCAATGACATGGTAGTTGGTGAGCACCAGACCCGAGGGATCGACGATCACCCCTGAGCCCAGCGAACGCTGCACCCGCTCCGGCGCGCGCAGCCCCGGGCCGTCGCCGGGACCACCCGGCCCTCCGGGGCCGGGCATGCCGAAGAAGCGGCGGAAGAAGGGATCGTCGAAGATCGGGTTCACTCGCTGCTGCGCCGTCTTCAGCGCATAGACGTTCACCACGGCCGGCGCCGTCTTCGCCACAACGGGCGCGAAGGTGAGCGTCACTTCCGCCTGGGAGGCCGGCACCTTCTGCTGCTGCGCCGCCGGCTGGGCGAAGGCGGGCACGCCGAGGAGAAGAGCGAAGGCGGCCGCTGCCGCCACACCTGAGAGCCGTCCAAACATTGCGCTACCCTTGCCGCGACCTTTGCCGCCACCCTTGAAGCCTGCTCCGCGCTCAATGCCGGACGGGGTGACCCGTTCCCGCCGCGGCGGGAGGCCCGGCCGATT
>JAEWBL010000307.1 GCA_023391175.1 Pseudomonadota bacterium | reverse complement strand
GGCATATCCTGCCGGCGGCCCTTTTCCGTGCGGGGAGAAGGCGGCCGCTCCCGGCCGCCCCGCCCTCACGCGCTGCGGTAGAGCTTGGTCATCACGAACTCGCGGTGGCCGAGGGATTCGGCCGCCGTGAGACGCCCGTTGGCGGTGCGCACGATCATGTCGATGAGCGCGTCGCCCGCCTCCGGAATGGTCATCTCCCGACGCAGCACGCCCGACACGTCCACGTCGATATGCTCGCCCATGGTGCGGATGGTGCGCGGGTTGCCCGAGATCTTGATGACCGGGACGATGGGGTTGCCGATCACATTGCCCTGCCCGGTGGGGAAGGTGTGGATCACGTAACCCGCCGCCGCCATCAGCGTCACGCATTCGGCCGCTGCGGAGGACGTGTCCATGTAATAGAGGCCGGGGCCCTTCGCCGGAGCCTCGGCGGGCTCAAGGGCGTCGATGTATCGGCACTCACGGCCGATCTTCTCGAGATTGCCCAGCGCCTTCTCCTCGATGGTGGTGAGGCCGCCGGCGATGTTGCCCTTGGTGGGCTGGCTGTCGGAGAGATCGTCGGTCTTGTGGGCCTCGATCACGTCGTCCTGGTAGGACTTCCACATCTTGAACCACTTCTCGGCCACTTCCGGGGTGGCCGCGCGCTCCTTGCACAGGTGCTCGGCGCCGGTGATTTCCGAGGTCTCGCCGAACACGCCGTAGATGCCGTGCGGGATCAGCTTGTCATACATGTTGCCCACCGTGGGGCAGGAGGACAGGCCGGTGGTGGTGTCGCTCTCGCCGCACTTGGTGGAGATCCACAGGTCGGAGATCGGGCAATCCTCCTGCGGCAGCTCGTTGGCCCACTGCACGAAGCGCTTCGCCTCGTAGGAGGCCTTGGCCACGGTGGCGATGTCGCCGTTCAGCTCGATGCCGAAGCCCACCACCGGCTTGCCGGTCTTGGCGATGCCCTCGACCACGCGGTTGGTCCACTGGTCCTCGATGCCGATCACCACCACCGCGGCAACGTTCGGGTTGGAGCCGATGCCGATGAGGGTGCGGAAATGGATTTCCAGATCCTCGCCGAACTGCAGGCGGCCGTACGCGTGGGGCAGCGCCATGGTGCCCTTCACATGGGCGGCGACCGCCTCGCAGGCGGCGTTGGAGAGATCGTCGAGGGGCAGGATGACGACGTGGTTGCGCACGCCCACCCGGCCGTTCTCGCGGCGCCAGCCGCGGACGGTGGCGTTGGCATAATCGGCCGAGGCGAGCGCCGTGGGGGTCGCCTTGGTGATGAGCTGGTCGGGCGCGCCGCCGCGGAAGGGGTTGGGCGCGGTCTGGGCGTGGAACATGGCGATGTTGGACATTTCTTCCCTCACCAGCGCTTGGTCTTGGCATTGTGGACGTGGACGTGCTCGCCCTTGGCGATGTCGGCCTTGGCGATGCCGATGTCCTGGCCGTACTTCCAGATGGTGTCGCCGGCCTTGATGTCCGTGAGGGCGACCTTGTGGCCGATGGGCACGTCCATCTTGGAGGTGAGGTGGAACGCCGAATTGTCGTGCGTCACCACGCACAGCATGTCGGTGCCGGCCTTCAGGCCCTCCACCACGACGACACCGACGGTGTCCTTCTTCTCGTGAACCAGCAGTTGCGGCGCACTCACGCTTGCCTCCTCGTTGCCGTCTTGGCCGGCTCGTGTCGGCCAAGTCTTATATAAGATATAGTACATAAAACTGCGAACAAAACCCTGTCAAGCGGCCCGTCGGGCGACGGCGTTCTTTCTGGTTTTTCGAATGAAAGGCGCGTCTGGCCGCGCGGAGCCGACGCCTGCGCGAGAGTCGCAGGCGGGGACAGGATCGAGGGATGAGGAAAGCGCCCCGGACCAGCCCGGGCGCATACGGTCAGAGCCGCAGAACGATCTTCGCCGCGCCGGTCCGGCCGGCGTCGATGTCGGCGAAGGCAGAGATGGCCTCCGAAAATCCGCGCTCCTCGATCCAGCCGAGGGCGCCGAGGCGGCCAGAGGCGAGCGCCTCCACCGTCGCCCGGAAGTCGGCGGGCGTATAGCAATAGGTGCCGGAGACGATGATTTCCTGCAGCGTGATGCGGCGGATATCCAGCCCCTCCGTGCCGGGCAAGAGTCCGGCATGGACGATGACGCCCCCCGGCCGCACGAGCCGGCATGCCGCGGCGCGGGTCGCGATGGCACCCACCGCGTCGACAACGAGATCGATGCTGCCGTCCTGGGGTTCACCCCCCTCCCCCGGCGCGTAGCAGTGGAAACGACCGGCGCGCTCCACCGTGTCGCGCCGGGCCGCATTGGGCTCGGCGACGAATATCTCCGCCGCGCCCTGCATGGCCAGCACCAAAGCCGCCGCAAGCCCGATGGCCCCGCCCCCGAGCACGAGGCAGCGGGCAGCAGGAAGGGGCAGGCCCAGAAGCCGTGCCCCCTGGTTCACCGCGTGGTAGCTCACCGCCACCGGCTCGGCGAGCGCGGCATGGGCCACAGGGAAATCGTCGGGGATCGCCACCAGATTGCGCTCCGGCACCCGCACCAGCTCGGCGAACGCGCCGGGGCGCGGCGGCATGGAGAGGATCTGCCGGTCGGGGCAGAGATGCGCGCGCCCCGCCTCGCAGGCCGGGCAGGTGCCGCAGGTGACCAGCGGATTGACGGTGACGCGCTGTCCCGCCCGTGGCCCGGCGGCGATGCGCCCCGCCGCCTCGTGGCCCAGCACCAGCGGTGCCGGACGCCGCGCGTCATGACCGTGATAGGCGTGCATGTCAGATCCGCAGATACCGACCGCCTCCACACGCACCAGCACCTCGTCGTTGGCGGGCAGAGGCTCGGGCTCGCTGCGGAACTCCAGCCGGTGGGGTCCGGTATAGACCAGGGCTTTCATGATCGGGCTTTCATCTCGGGGCGCTATTTGGCGGTGAAGCCGCCGTCCACCGCCAGCACCTGACCGGTGACGTAGGCCCCGGCATCGGAGGCGAGGAACACGGCAGGACCCACCAGATCCACCAGCCGCCCATTGCGGCCGATGGCGGTCTGGGCCGCATTGTGGGCGGCGCGGGCTTCGTCCTCGAACACCGCCTGGGTGAGCGCGGTGGGGAAGAAGCCCGGGGCGATGGCATTGGCGGTGATGCCATGCCGGGACCATTCCTCCGCCATGGCTCGTGTGAGCTGGGCGACGGCGCCCTTCGCCGCGCCATAGGGCGCGGAATTAGGAAAGGCCCGGAAGGATTGCAGCGACGCGATGTTGAGAACGCGCCCCCACCCCCGCCCCGCCATGGCCGGCGCGAGCTTCTGCACCAGCATGAACGGCGCGCGCACGTGCACGGCCATGTGCAGGTCGAAGGCCTCCCGCGTCACCGCGCCGAACGGCTGGCGCAGGTTCATGCCGGCGGCGTTGACGAGGATGTCGATGCCTTCGCCGGCCGCTTCGGCGAGAAGCTCGGCCCCGTCGTCAGCCGCAAGGTCGGCGACGATGGCGCGGGCAGCAATGCCCTTGCCGGCGAGGTCGGCGCAGGCGGCGTCCAGCTCCGCCGCACGGCGGGCGGCGAGGACCACGCCGGCCCCGGCCTGCCCCAGCCCTGCGGCGATGGCGAGGCCGATGCCGGAGCTTCCGCCCGTCACCAAAGCGGTACGGCCGGACAGATCGAACAGGGAAGACAGATTGAACATGGCTCAGGCGTCCACCGGCACGCCCATGTCGAAATTGTGCCCGGGGAAGTATTTGGCGAGACGGTAATCCCCGGTGCGCGCATGCGCCTCCATGCCCTCCAGCCGCGAGATGCGGGCGGTGACCTGGGCGATGGTCTTGCAGGCGTCCCGGCTCATCTGCTGCCAGGTGAGCGGCTTCAGGAACTTGTGCACCGACAGCCCGGCCGAGTAACGGGCCGCGAACTTGGTGGGCAGGATGTGGTTGGGGCCGGACGTCTTGTCGCCGAACGCCACCGTGGTCTCCTCGCCGAGGAAGAGCGAGCCGTAATTGGTCAGGGCCTCGCGCCACCAGCCGAGGTCGGCGGCATGGACCTCCAGGTGCTCGGAAGCGTAGCGGTCGGAAACCTCCACCAATTCCTCGCGGGTGTCGCAGACGATCACCTCGCCATAGTCCCGCCAGGCGGCGGCAGCTGCGTCGCGGGCGGTGGGCGGCAGGTCAGCGATGAGGCCGGGCACGCTGCGCATCACCTCCTCCGCCAGCGCGCGGGACGAGGTGAAGAGCCATGCGGGGCTCTCGTGGCCGTGCTCGGCCTGGCCCACGAGGTCCACCGCCACCATCAGGGGATCGGCGGTCTCGTCGGCGATCACCGCTACCTCGGACGGGCCGGCGAAAACGTCGATGCCCACCTTGCCGAACAACATGCGCTTCGCCTCGGCGACGAACTTGTTGCCGGGGCCGACAATGATGTCCGCCGGCTTGCCGGTGAACAGGCCGTAGGCCATCGCGGCAATGGCCTGCACGCCGCCCAGCGTCATCACCACATCCGCGCCGGCCACCATCATGGCGTAGAGCACATAAGGATGGATGCCGCCCCCGCGGTAGGGCGTGGAGCAGGCGACCACGGTGCCGACACCCGCTGCCTTTGCAGTAGCGACGGACATGTAGGCCGACGCGATGTGGGCATAACGGCCGGTGGGCACATAGCAGCCGGCGACGTTGCAGGGCACCAGCTTCTGCCCCGCGGTGAGGCCGGGCAGAAGCTCCACGGAGAAGTCCTTCACGCTCTCGCGCTGGGCGTCGGCGAAGCGGCGCACCTGATCGGCGGCGAAGGCGATGTCGCGGCGCACCTGGTCGGGTACCTCGCGGGCGCGGCGCTCCATCTCCTCGCGGGTGACGAGGATGGGCCCGTCCCATTTGTCCAGCTTGAGGGCATACTCGCGAACCGCCTCCTCGCCCCGGCGCTCGATCTCGCCCAGCATGGCGGTGACGACCTCGCGGGCCGTTCCCGTCTCGGTCTCGGGGGTCTTGCTCGCGCGCTTCAGGTATTCGATGGCCATTTCAGTGCTCCATGGCGCCGGGGAGGAGACGTCCTGCCGTCCGGGCTTCAGTTGGTCGTGTCGAATTCGGTGGCGAAAGCCTTGAGCTTGGGGTCGGCCGCAACCATCCGCATGAAGCTGTCGTCCACGTAGGACTTCGCCTCGGGCGCCGTGGGAATGGTGCCGACCTCCGCCATGAAGGCGCCGATCCGGCCGAGCCAGCCATCAAGGGCGGACGGTCCCTTGGCGCGATCCATCAGGCGGAGCTGTTCGGTGAGCGCGAAGGTTGGCCGCAAAGCGAATTCCTGGTCGATGGCGGAATCCGACGCCTCGACGCCGCCGATGGCATAGAAGGCCTTGGTCATGGCGTGCGCCTCCTTCGGGTGCGCCTTCGCCCAGCCCCAGGCCCGCAGGTAGACGGCGGCCACCTTGGCCACGAGGTCCGGGTGCTCCTTGGCGAAAGCGGGACGCACCACCAGCGCGCCGGGCACGATGGCGCCGGCATCCGCGCCGGAGCACAGCACCTTGGCGCCGGCCTTTTCTTCCAGCGTGTAGGTGTAGGGCGCCCACACCCCCACCACCTCAGCATTGTTGGCCATGGCGGCGGAGATGATCTGCGCCTGACCCAGATTGACGAACTGCATGTCCGAGGACTTCAGCCCCCATTTGGCGAGGCAGTTGCGCGCCGCGTAGTCCGCCGTGGAATTGGTGGTGAGCAGCAGCTTCTGCCCCTTCAGGGCGGATGGGTCCTTCTGCAGCGCCGCCACCTTGTCGGCACGGGTCATCAGCGCGTTGGTCTTGGATTCATCGTTGGTGATGCCCACCGTGACCAGCCCGAAGCGCGCGGCGCCCAGCACCGCCGGGACCGAGCCCGTGCCGCCCACGTCCCACGATCCCGCCTGCGCCGCAGCCACCTGCGGCGCGCCCGCCGGGAAGGTGACGAAGCTCGCGTCGAGCCCCACCTCCTTCCACCATCCCTTCTCGGTGGCGATGTAGAAGGGAAGAGCCCAGTAGAGCGAGGGCTGGTAGGAGATGCTGATCTTGGTCAGCCCCTCGGCCCGTGCCGGTGCGGCCGGCGCGACCAGGGTTGCCGAGAGGGCGGCAAGCGCCGCAGCGAGGAAGGCGTGCGTGCGCGCGGGGCGTTTGAACGGCGTATCCTTGACC
>JAEWBL010000237.1 GCA_023391175.1 Pseudomonadota bacterium | reverse complement strand
ATATCACAGTGCTCTCTACGCCGAACTGCGGCGATTGTGGCAGGGTGGCGGAGCGCCACTCGATGCGGTGTTGGAGCGCCGCGGGTACGAAGGGGTCCTTGCGGTGCTCCCTGTCGCTGTCGAAGATATGAACGCCGGCTTGCTGTTTGACGGCGTCTTGTCCAACGCCGTTCTGGAGCATTTGGCAGACGTTGGACGGGCGGTGACCCGCTTGGCTGAGATTACCCGGCCCGGCGGCTGGAACTTCCACATTGTCGATTTTCGCGATCACCGCGATTTCCAGCGGCCTCTGGAATATCTTCTTTATGACGAGGCCGGCCTGGACCGCAAGATGGGCCATTTCCTCGGGGAGTTTGGTCAACCGTTTCGGCCCAGCGAGCTGGAAGCGATGTTTACCGACGCCGGGTTCGAAATCGTCGAACGGACCGTGCTTTGTCAGGCCGACGACGCCTATCTTGCGGCGTTCCTCCCCAGGCTGCGGGGATGTGCATCGCGCTACCGCCATTGGCCGGAAGCGGAGTTGCGCGAGCTTGGCGTTCAGTACTGGTTGCGTCGACTGTGAGAATGGTCAATGGCACCCACGGTGCTGGACGGCATCCGTAAGGAGCACGGGCACTGCTGGACGGTTCCGCTTCTCCTCGATGGCGATGATGTGACCGATCCGTCGCGCTCTGCGCTAGCTCTGTATGAGAACGGGCGGGAGCTTGGCCCACCGCATACCAACCACGGTGAGATCCGCACACTGGGCGGAGGGCGGTATTCGCATTGGGAGCAGGTTCTTTACTTTTCCACCAGCGACAATTCCGACCCCCGGTCGAATGGGCGCGTGTATACCGTCGATGTATCCGTCGATCGCTATTTCCGCGGCAAAGCCGACACGGCACTCGCTCTTCTCGACTTCTATCTCACTCAGGCGCGATTACGCCCGGACGCGCTTCGCGGTCGCGTGATTCTCGAGATTGGGCCAGGCCGGCATATCGGTGCCGCGTGTTTGATGGCGTGCCTGGGAGCGCGCGTTGTGTGCGTCGAACCGAGCGGCACCATCTGGGATGCCGATTGGCATCCACGCTATCTCGAAGCCCTTATACCGACTCTCCTATGAAATGACCTTCTGGAGCCAAGGCGGGAAGCAGAGGGATTTGATGCGGCCGGTTTCGGCGACGAGCGCGTTCCAGGCGTCGCAGCAAGCGTCGATGATGGCGTCCTGATCGGGAAAGACCCGCAGCGACATCAGCTTTTCGCGGAGGAAGAGCCAGATCCGCTCGACCGGGTTGCACTCGGGCGAATAGGGCGGCAAGGGCACGAGGGTGAGATTGGCGGGCACGACCAGGCTCTTGCTGGCGTGCCAACCGGCGCCGTCGAGGACCATGACGGCGTGGTCGTCCGGGGCCAGGGTGGCGGCGAAGTCGGCGAGGAAGCGGTTCATGGCGACGGTGGATACCGTCGGCAGGACGAGGGCAAAGCCGTCCCCCGTCTTGGGTTCGACGGCGGCATAGAGGTAAGTCCAGTCGAACCTCTGGTCGCATAGGCCGGGGGGACGCTGGCCCTTCAGCCACCAGCGATGACACAGCCGCCCCTTCTGCCCGAAGCGCGCCTCATCCTGGAAAAACACGCGCAGGCGCTTACCCGGGTGCGCCTCGGCGGCCGCCGTCAGGGCGCGGCGAAGCCCCCTTTTTTGAAGCGCTCCTGCGCTTTGCTCTCGGTTTTCGGGTGAACGGGCCGGGCCTTCTGGCGCGAGAGGCCCAGCCGCCGCAACGTCCGACCGACACTGTGCGGATGGAAGGTTTTGCTGAACTTGGCGGCGATCCACACCGCCAGGGCCTCGCAGGTCCAGGTGCAGACCCCATCCACGGCGGGGTCCGGTCCTTTGAAGACCGCGGCCGCCAAGGCCGCCTGCTCCGCGTCGGTCAGCCACTCCGCCCGGTGCCCCTTGGGCCGGTCGAACAGGCCCGCAACCCCGTCCGCGTTGTAGCGCCGCACCGCGTCCCGCAGCGCCTGCCGCTCCATCCCAGCCAAGCGTGCGGCCTCCGCACGGTCCAGCCCATCCAAGGCGTTGGCGATAGCATACGCCCGCGCCGCCGCCCGACCGTTGCCGCACCGCCGTGCCCAGAGCCGCAGGTCCGCCGCCGTCATCCCGTCCGCGATCTTCAGGCTTGCCGACATGGTCACCCCCACTCCCGGTGGATCTTCAGTGAATCATGCTCGCTAAAGTTTGGGAATCCCCTGCGGCCCGAGAGTCAGTTCAGGCGTGAGACGGTATAATAGAAGCCGGCGACCTCGACGTGGTAGTCGGGGCCGACGCGCACGAGTTTCCACTCCGCAAACTCGTAGGGCGTTTCCGGCAGTGGCCGCAGCGCCGGCCGGTCGAGCTGCTCGAACAGCTCCTGCCGGCTCAGCCCGAGGCGGCGCTGGGGCCGCGTGTTGAGGTCCTCCAGCGCGCGGCCGATCGCGCCGTTGGCCTCGGCCAGCGAGAAGAACGGCAGGTTGCGCAGCCGGCCGAGGATGAAGTACTGGGCGACGCGTACGCAGGCTGAGGTGGACCCGGTCGGCGAGACAGCCGAGGTGGCGGGTTAAGCGAGAGTCCCGCGGGGTCATGGCGCCAGCCCGATGCTCGGCATCGGCGTGGACGCGGGTCGCAGGGTAACGGCTACATCCTCAATCTCCAAATCCTTGTTGCGGTTGGTGCCGGTGGGCATGGGGGCGAAGGCGAGCATTTCCCCGCCTTCCGAGCCTGCTCGGGAGGTGGGGGAAGCGGAGCCGGTCGGCGCAGCCGATCGTCCCCATGTCCACGGGCACTGGGCTTCGTAGACCTGCCGCGGCGTCCGGTAGCCGTGCGTCTGATGCAGGCGCTCCTCGTTGTAGAAGTGCAACCACGCCCCGATCCCCGCCTTCGCCTGCGGCACCGAGGTGTAGGCGTGCAAGTAGACCTCTTCGTATTTCAAGCTCCGCCACAGGCGCTCCACGAAGATGTTGTCCATACACCGGCCTTTGCCATCCATGCTGATCTTGACGTTGTGCGCCTTCAGCACGCCGGTAAAGTCGTCGCTGGTGAATTGACTGCCCTGGTCCGTGTTGAAGATGTCCGGCTTCCCAAACCGCCGGAGCGCCTCCTCCAGCGCCTCGACGCAGAAGTCGGCGTGCAGCGTGTTTGAGAGCCGCCACGCCAGCACCGCCCGCGAGTGCCAGTCCATGATGACGACCAAGTAGACGAAGCCCTTGGCCATCGGGATGTAGGTCACATCGCTGCACCACACCTGGTTGGCGCGCTCGATGTTTAGGCCGCCGAGCAGGTACGGGTACTTGGGATGCTCAGGCGCGGCCTTGCTGGTGTTGGGGCGCTGATAGATCGCCACCAGCCCCATGAGGCGCATCAGCCGCTGCACGCGCTTGCGGTTCACGGCGTGCCCCTGGGTGGCCAGCCACGCCGCCATGCGGCGCGACCCGTAGTAGGGCCGCGCCAGGTATTGACGGTCAATCAGGTCCATCAGCCGCAGGTCCTCGGCGCTGACCGGGCGGGGGCGGCGGTAGACCGTCGCCCGGCTGACGCCGAGCAGGGCACACTGGCGGCTGATGGACAGCTTGGAGTGCGCGCGGTCGATCATCGCGCGCCGCTGGGCCCGGCCTACCTGCCGAGCCTCTTGGACAAAAAATCCTTCTCCACCGTGAGCTGGCCGATCTGGCGGTAGAGTTCGGCGACCTGCGCCTCG
>JAEWBL010000228.1 GCA_023391175.1 Pseudomonadota bacterium | reverse complement strand
GGTGGTCTATGCCGGACCTTTCCGCAGCTATGGCCAACTCTTGATTATCAACGCGGGCGGTGGCTACCATATTCTGATGGCAGGCATGGAACGGATCACCGTGGACCTCGGCCAGTTCGTCCTCGCGGGCGAGCCGGTAGGGGTCATGGGGGGCCTGTCCCGCACCGTGGCCAATACGGTGCAGCGCGGTCCGGGGGGTATCGGCTCCGGGGGGAGCGGCGCATCCGCCCAAAACGGCTCATCGTCGCCGGCAACGGCCACGGGACAGCCCCAATTGTATGTCGAGTTCCGAAAAGACGGGCTCTCGATCGACCCCACGCCATGGTGGGCGGCAACGGACAGTCAGAAGGTACGTGGATAATGCGTCGGACGTCTCTCTTTCTACTTGGCGTGGCGGCTGGCGCCCTCGTGGCGGTTGCAGCGGTCCAGCCACGGCTGATCCTCGGGACCGCGGCCGAGGCCGCGTCGTCCGACACCTACAAGCAGCTCAACCTGTTCGGCGACGTGTTCGAGCGCGTGCGCTCCGACTATGTCGAGAAGCCCGATGACGCCAAGCTGATCGAGGCGGCCATCAACGGCATGCTCCAGTCGCTCGATCCGCACTCCTCCTACATGGACGCGAAGAATCACCGCGACATGCAGGTGCAGACCCGCGGCGAGTTTGGCGGCCTCGGCATCGAAGTCATCATGGAAGACGGCCTCGTGAAGGTCGTCACCCCCATGGAGGGCACCCCCGCGGCCAAGGCCGGCGTGCTCTCCGGCGACCTGATCGCCAAGCTCGACGGCGACCAGGTTCAGGGCATGACCCTGAACGAAGCGGTCGACAAGATGCGTGGGCCGGTCAACACGCCCATCACGCTCACCATCCTGCGCAAGGGCGCGGAGAAGCCCATCGAAGTGAAGCTGGTGCGCGACACCATCAAGCTTCAGACGGTGCGCTCGCGCGTCGAGGCGGATGACATCGCCTATATCCGCATCAATTCCTTCACCAACGAGCAGACCTTCGAGACCCTGAAGAAGGCCATCGACGATCTCACGGCGAAGATTGGCCCGGACAAGATCAAGGGCTACATCATCGACCTGCGCAACAACCCCGGCGGCCTGCTCGACCAGGCGGTGGCGGTGTCCGACGCTTTCCTCGAGCGGGGCGAGATCGTCTCCACCCGCGGCCGCAACCCGGAAGAGACGCAGCGCTTCAACGCCCGCGGCGGCGACCTCACCAAGGGCAAGCCGGTCATCGTGATGGTGAACGGCGGCTCGGCCTCGGCGTCCGAGATCGTCGCCGGCGCCCTGCAGGATCACAAGCGGGCGACGATCCTCGGCTCGCGCACCTTCGGCAAGGCCTCGGTGCAGACCATCATCCCGCTCGGCCAGCAGGGTGCGCTGCGGCTCACCACCGCGCGCTACTACACGCCGTCGGGCCGCTCCATCCAGGCCAAGGGCATCGAGCCCGACATCGTCCTGGTGCAGGACCTGCCGGACGAGATGAAGCAGAAGCTGGGCGTGTCCACCGACTCGACCCGTGGCGAGGCCTCGCTGAAGGGTCACCTCAAGAACGGCGACGACGAGCAGACCGGCTCGCCCTCCTACGTCCCGCCGGATCCGAAGGACGACACCCAGCTCAAGCTTGCCGTCGAGCTGATGAAGGGCACCGTCAAGAACGCCGCCTTCCCGGCGACGCCCAACAAGTCCTCGCAGGCGAACTGACGCCCTAACGGAAGCCGGACGGCGCGCCGTTCGGCAACTGCTTATACTTTAGGCAAATGCCCCGTCCGAATGCTCGGGCGGGGCATTTTGCGTTTATGGCTGCTGCCGGGGAGCCCCCGCCAGCAAGGCTTGGTCCTAGCCGACCGCCGCGCGGGCGATTGCATGCACGCTGGCATACCCCTTGCTCCGGATAGTGGAATGGCGCGCAGGCGCCGCCCACGGAGTTTCGGTCCCGCCATGCAGGCAACCCGCAGATCTTTCCTCGCCCGGACCCTGGCCGGAGCCGCCCTCGGTGGCGCGCTGGCCCTCGGCCTCACCGTTGCTCCGGCCGCGGCGGAAGCGCTCGACGACATCCTCAAGGCCGGTGTCATCAAGATTGCCGTCCCGCAGGACTTCCCGCCGTTCGGCTCGGTGGGCACCGATCTCAAGCCCGTGGGCTACGACATCGACGTGGCCAACCTCATCGCCAAGGGGCTGGGGGTGAAGGCCGAGCTGGTGCCGGTGTCGAGCGCCAACCGCATTCCCTACCTACAGACCAAGAAGGTCGATCTCGTCATCTCCAGCCTCGGCAAGAATCCCGACCGCGAGAAGGTGATCGACTTCTCGGTGGCCTACGCGCCCTTCTTCAACGGCATCTTCGGCCCCGCCGACGTGAAGGTGGAGAAGGTGGAGGACATCGCCGGCATGACGGTGGGCGTCACCCGCGGCTCGGTGGAGGATCTGGAGCTGACCAAGGTCGCCCCGCCCACCGCCGACATCAAGCGCTACGAGGACAACAATTCGACCATCTCTGCCTTCCTCTCCGGCCAGGTGAAGGTGGTGGCGACCGGCAACGTGGTGGCCGCCGCCATCCTGGCCCGCAACCCGCCGAAGAAGCCCACCGTGAAGGTGCTCATCAAGAACTCGCCCTGCTACGTCGGCCTGAACAAGGACGAGCCGAAGCTGCTGGAGAAGGTCAACGCCATCCTCGCCGCCGCCAAGGCCGACGGCGCGCTGGAGAAGATCTCCGAAAAGTGGCTCGGCGCCCCGTTGCCGAAGGACCTCTGAGGACGATGCTCCCTGTCCGGTGACGGGCAGGGGGCGATCCACGGGCGCGGCGCCATCGGGGGACCAGCCGAACATGGCCTACAGTTTCGATTTCTCATCCCTGGCCGACTACGGGCCGGTGCTGGCCAAGGGTGTCGCCATCACCGTGGAGCTGATCGTGGTCGGCGGTGCCCTCGGCGTCGGGCTCGGCATCGCCTGCGCCTGGGCCAAGGCGCTGGGGCCGCGCTGGCTCCGCCCTGCCGTCTCGGCCTATGTGGAGCTGATCCGCAACACGCCGTTCCTGATCCAGCTGTTCTTCATCTTCTTTGGCCTGCCGGCGGTCGGCGTGGGGCTCACCGAGATGCAGGCGGCCATCCTCGCCATGGTCATCAATCTCGGCGCCTACGCCTGCGAGATCATCCGAGCCGGCATCGAGGCGACGCCGCGCGGCCAGTTCGAGGCCGGCGCCAGCCTCGCCATGAGCCCCCTTCAGACCTTCCGTCACGTGGTGCTGGTGCCGGCGCTGCAGAAGATCTGGCCGGCGCTGAGCTCGCAGATGGTCATCGTCATGTTCGGCTCGGCGGTGTGCTCGCAGATCTCGGTGGAGGAGCTGACCTTCGCCGCCAACTTCATACAGTCGCGCACCTTCCGGGCTTTCGAGGCCTACAT
>JAEWBL010000334.1 GCA_023391175.1 Pseudomonadota bacterium | reverse complement strand
GCGCTGGGCATGAGCATCGCCTCGCTGGTCAACTGGGGCTTCAACTTCATCGTGGTGTTCAGCTTCCCGGTCCTGGTGGCCGATTTCGGCCTCGCCGGGGTGTTCGGCCTCTATGCCGTGGTGTGCGTCGCCGGCCTTGCCTTCACCCAGTGGCTGGTGCCGGAGACCAACGGCGTGAGCCTGGAAGAGATCGAGCGCCACCTGAGGAGCGGGCGGCCCCTGCGCGAGCTCGGCCGCCTGCGCGCGGCCTGAGGAGACCCCATGAGCGAGACCCCTCCCGACGCCCCCCTCGATTTCGAGGCGCTCGTCGTCGCCCTCCTGCCGCTTGGTCCCTACCACGCGGCGCTGGAACCGATGGTGGGCGACCTCGCCCGCATCGCGGCACTGAACACCCAGCTCAACGCCGCCTTCCGCCGCATCGCCGGACGTGCCGGCTTCCCCGGGGGCGACGTGCGTCGCGAGCACCTCGCCGAGGATGGGGAGGCGGTGGCCACCTTCTTTGAATATGTGCATTTCGCCTCGCCCAGCTTCCTGGGCTCGGTGGGGGAATGGCCGCTGGTCGGCGGGCGGCCGCTGGCCGGAAAGGCTTCGGGAGACGCGCATGGCTAAGGCATCGCACTGCGACGTGATCGTCGTCGGCACCGGCGCCGGCGGCGGCATGCTGGCCTATGAGCTGGCGAAAGCGGGCCTCAACGTGGTCTCGCTGGAGCAGGGCGGGCGCCTCGCCGACGACCACTTCAAGCGCGTGGACCCGCCGGGCACCCAGCTCGACTTCGGCATCCGCTCCAACACGGTGTGGCCCGCGGAGCCGCACGACAGCCTGTTCGTCCATCCCTTGTTCGAGAAGGGCGCGGACGGCTCCACCGGCTGGCCGGACAACACCTTCCACCACTACCAGATCCTCGCCGTCAACGGCCTGCAGAACCTCTGGAACGGGGTGAGCGTGCGCTTCTCCGCGCGCGATTTCCGGGACTGGCCGATCTCCTATTCGGACCTCGCCCCCCATTACGAGGCGGTGGAGCGGCGCATCGTCGTCTGCGGCACCGAGGAGCAACTGGAGGAGCTGCCGGACGGCGTCTATGTGCCGCCGAAGCCGCTGCGCCCCGCCGACGTGATGATCGTCGATGCGGTGAACGCGATGGACGAGCCCTATTCGCACGCCATCCCCAACCGCAAGGCCATCGACACGCGGCCGGACAGCCCCAACGCCTGCGTCTCCACCGGCATCTGCACCTCCGGCTGCCCCACCGGCGCGGTCTACAAATTCACCGCCCGGCTGCTGCCGGAGATCGAGAAGCTGCCGAACTACGAGCTGCGCCCCGGCGCCAAGGTGGTGCGGCTGCTGCGCGAGCCCGGCACCAAGCGGGTCATGGGCGTCGAATATCGCGACATGGCCACCGGCGAGGCGCGCGTCCTCACCGCCGATCATGTGGTGCTGGCGGCGGGCGCCATCGAGAGCCCGCGCATCCTGTTCAATTCCGCCGATGATGCCGCCCCCGAGGGCATGGGCAACACCACCGGCCAGCTCGGCCTGCGCCTGCAGGACAATCCGAAGGCCGTGCTCTCCACCTCGCTGTGGAAGCTGTGGGGCAAGGGCCGGGACTTCGACATCGGCTATGGCGACCTGCTCATCCTCATGTCGCGCGGCCGGCTGCCGGACGGGGAGGAATTCCCCTTCATCGGCCACGCCATCCACGGCGTGCCGGACGTGCCGCACTATCTCGCCGGCATGAAGCGCTTTCCGCCCTTCATGAAGGAGCGGCTCGCCCGCTTCATGTTCCATTCCTACGTGACGCTCGGCCTGTTCTGCGCCGGCGAGCCGACCCCCGCCAACCGGGTGCGGCCGGGCGCGACGCGCGACCGCTTCGGCGTGCGCCATGTGGCCGTGGACTTCTCCGCCACGCCGCGCGCGGAAGCCATGATGGAGGCCATGAACGGCTGGGGCCGCCAGGTGCTGCGCCACGCCGGGGCGACCTCCATCTATCCCTCGCGGGACAACACCGGCACCGGCATCCACTATGCCGGCACCACGGCGACCACCGCCGACCCCGAGCGGGGCGTCGTGGACGCGGACCTGAAGCTGCACGACCTCGACAACGTCTATGTCTGCGACGGCGGCGTCATTCCCGTGCTGCCGGACAAGCACCTCACCCTCACCATCATGGCGCTGGCCCACCGCCTCGCCGGCCATCTGGTGGAGAAGGCGCGCAGCGGCGCGACGGTCGAGGGCGAGCGCGCCCTCGCCTGAGGCTGAGAAAGGCGCGGTCAGACGCCGCGCTGGCTCAGCCGCGGGGCCTCACCCTTCCGGCACGGCCCCGGCCATGATGGCACCGGCGAAGCCGTTGATGCGGCCGAAGGCGGCGCGGGAGAGGTCGCCCGCCCGCATCACCGCCTCGTGGCAGCCACCGGGGTCCTGATTGAGGTGCGCCACCAGCGCCGCCGCCAGCTCGCTCTGGCCGATGGCGAGGGTGCGCAGGCCCAGCAGCAGATTGTCGAGATCGGCCCGCGTGAGGGTGAGCCGCAGCGGCGTGTCCTCGGGCAACCCTGTCCAGCGCGCAATGGCCTCGGGCGCAAGCTGCGCCGGCTCGCTGTGATCGGTCATGAAAATCCCCGTCTGAAATCTTCGGCCGGCCCGAAAAGGGCCGCTTCCGTCAGTCTACACTCGGGTCCTCCGGTGCCGAAACCGTGTCGCCAGCGTTGACGGGCATCAATGCCCAGCCGTCACCGGACCAATATTAAGATACCATTGGGCAGCCGCGCATGCGGCCCGACGGAAAGGCAGGAACGCCATGGCCGATACCCTCACCGATCCCCTCTCCCCCGCCGCCTATGTGGAACGCCAGCGCCCCGGCCGCGCCAAGATGAAGGCGGCCGTCTTCGTCGAGAAGAACCGCATCGTGCTGGATGAGAAGCCCATCCCCGATGTCGGCCCGCTGGACGCCCTGATCCGCATCACCACCACCACCATCTGCGGCACCGACGTGCACATCCTCAAGGGTGAGTATCCGGTGCAGAAGGGCCTCACCATCGGCCACGAGCCGGTGGGCATCATCGAGAAGCTCGGCTCTGCCGTGGAGGGCTTCGAGGAAGGCCAGCGCGTCATCGCCGGCGCCATCACGCCGTCCGGCTATTCCAATGCCTGCCTGTGTGGCCAGTGCTCGCAGGATGGCCCGCGCACGAAGCACGGCTTCAAGGCCATGGGCGGCTGGCGCTTCGGCAACACCATCGACGGCGCCCAGGCGGAATATCTCGTGGTGCCCGACGCCATGACCAATCTGTCCCCCGTGCCGGAGACCCTCTCCGACGAACAGGTCCTCATGTGCCCGGACATCATGTCCACCGGATTTGCCGGCGCCGAGAGCGGCAAGGTGAAGATCGGCGACACGGTGGCGGTGTTCGCGCAGGGCCCCATCGGCCTGTGCGCCACGGCGGGCGCCAAGCTCATGGGCGCGACGCGCATCATCGCGGTGGATCGGGTGGCCGCGCGGCTGGAGATGTCCCGCGCCATGGGTGCCGATCTCGTGGTGGACTTCTCCAAGGTCGATCCGGTGGAGGAAATCCTGCGCCTCACCGACGGGCGCGGCGTGGATGTCGCCATCGAGGCGCTCGGCCGGCAGGAGACGTTCGAGGCGGCGTTGCGCGTGCTGCGTCCCGGCGGCACGCTCTCCTCCCTCGGCGTCTATTCCACCGACCTGAAGATCCCGCTCGACGCCTTCTTCGCCGGGCTCGGGGACAACACCATCGTCAACTCCCTGTGCCCCGGCGGCAAAGAGCGCATGCGGCGCCTGATGGACGTGGTGGCCTCCGGCCGGGTGGACGCCCGCGCCCTCGTCACCCACCGCTTCAAGCTGGATGACATCGAGGCCGCCTACGACCTGTTCGCCAACCAGCGCGACGGCGTGCTGAAGGTGGCCATCACCCCCTCCTGAGGACCGCGAGCGACCGGGGCCGGCGCGCCGGCCCTGTCCGCCAGCCTG
>JAEWBL010000140.1 GCA_023391175.1 Pseudomonadota bacterium | reverse complement strand
CCTGCGGCGACACCATCCTGTAGTCGTCGAGGCGGGTGAAGTCGGCGGGGATGACGACCTTCGCCTTCGCCGCGC
Source organism: Pseudomonadota bacterium (assembly GCA_023391175.1). Lineage (GTDB taxonomy): Bacteria > Pseudomonadota > Alphaproteobacteria > Rhizobiales > Xanthobacteraceae > Xanthobacter. The sequence continues at coordinate 2,838 of JAEWBL010000140.1, read as the reverse complement.
GCACCTGATCGAAATAGGCTTGCGGCGTCAGGCCCGAGCAGGTGCCGTGCTTCTTCCACTCATAGATGACGAGACGCCGGCTCGGCATCACGTCCAGCATGGAATTGACCAGCGGACCCGGCACATAGGGCGGCGGGTTCTGGCAATATTGCGGGAAGCCGCGCGCGTATTGCGGCCACAGGCCGTGCACCACGAAGGCATAGGGGCGGGTAAGCGAGCATTGGGGCTCGCTGTCCGCGCGCTTGCCCTGGTCCTCGCAATAGGTGGGCGACCAGGACAGGGAGAGCACGTAGAAATCGAACGCGCCGGGCTGGCCCTCGGCCCGCGCCGGCTCGATCGCGGCAAGCGCCAGAAGCAGCGCGAGGCCAGCGGCAAGCCGGCCTGCAAAAGCTGCGAGGGCTCGCGTCACGGACCCGCCATCTTGCAGGACGGGGCGTAGGCGTAGTTGCGGTCGAGACCCACCACGCACCATTCCACGCCCCAGCTGGCGCCGATGAAGCCGCCGTCTTCGATGATGGAATAGTAGATGGCGCGCTTCTTGAGATCGTTGGTGAAGACGGTGCCGCGGCAATAGCGGCGCGGCTGGTATTCCGGTCCCCACGGGCGATAGGCGATCTCGTGCACCTTCTCGAAATCGGTGATCGAGAGCGTGGAGGCCCAGAAGCGCCGCTCGGTCTCGGCGAAGCGGGTGGCGATGAGGTCGAGCGCCTCCTGGCTGTCGCAGGCCGGGATGACGCCGGAATAGTTGGGGCCGGAAAGCCAGAAATTCAGTTCGGCCAGATTCGCCGCCTTGGCCGGGGCGAGGGAGGCCGGCGCAAACGCCAGCGCAGCCACGGCCGCCGCGGCGGCGATCCGGCCGATCGAGGCGCCCACGGCTGCGCGCACGCGCTTCATCTTGCCGCCAGCCTGCTCGCCAACGGCCTTCGCGCCCAGCGCCCGCTCACCCATGGTCGTCTCCACTTCGGCCTTCCGCCCCTCCGGGCGTACCTCGGCGGGACGATGCGACCGGCTTTTGCCGCGGTCAAGGACGCGGCGGCAACACCTTAAGAGAAAATGAACGATCGGTTCGGTGGAGGGCGTCGTGCTCTCGCCGGAAAAGATGGGCAAGCTCACGCAATCCGACTCGCGCGGGAGGAGCCCCAATGCCGCAAACGACGCCCCATCTCGTGGCCGCCGGCCGGAGCAACCCTGAGCCCTCCCGCCTGCCGCGCTTCGCCACCGGGCGGGAGGCGGCGCTGGAGATGCGGCCCGACCAGCCGGTCTATTGCTTCCGGCCAGACGTGCTGGCGGGGGACGCCGCGGCCTTCGTCAAGGCCTTCCCCGGCAAGACGGCCTATGCGGTGAAGACCAATGGCGAGCCCATGGTGCTCGACGTTCTGGCGCGCTCGGGCATCAATGCCTTCGATGTGGCGTCCCCGGCCGAGTTCGCGGCCGCCCGTGCTGCGGCACCGGGGGCGGAGCTGTTCTACATGCACCCGGTGAAGGCGCAGTCGGATATCCGACTCGCGCTGGAGCACTACCGCATCCGCGCCACCGCCCTCGACCATGAGGACGAGGTGGCGAAGATATTGCGCATCGTCCGCGCGCTCGATCTCGATCCGGAAGACCTCACCTTGTTCGTGCGCATCGCCTCCAAGGGGGAGGCGGCCTATGAGCTGTCGCGCAAGTTCGGCGCGGCGCCGGGCCATGCGGCGGAACTGCTCCAGCGCATCCATGGCCTCGGCATCCGCTGCGGCCTGTGCTTCCACGTGGGCAGCCAGGTGGAGGACGTGGAAACCTACGCCCGCGCCGTCGCCACCGCGGCCGAGGTGCGCGACGCGGCGAAGGTGCCCATCTCGGTGCTGGACGTGGGCGGCGGCTTTCCGGCCACCTATGCGGTGGACCCGCGCCGGCCGGTGCCGCCCATGCCGCCGCTCAATGAGATCGTCGGCGGGCTGATGGGGGCGGTGGAGCGCCACGGCTTTGCCGGCGTCCCGCTGGTGGCGGAGCCCGGCCGGGTCATCGTCGCCCGCGCCTTCTCGGTCATTGTGCGGGTGCTCCTGAAGAAGGGCCAGCGGCTCTATATCAATGACGGTGTGTGGTCGCCCTTGTCGGATTCGTGGACGGGGAAAATCCTGCTGCCGGTGCGTCATATCCCCGATCCCGCCCGCCGCCGCCGGCCGGGGCGGCCGGACGTGATGGCGCCGTTCCGCATCTACGGCGCCACCTGCGACAGCGTGGATGTGCTCTCACGCCCCTTCTATCTGCCGGAGAGCGTGGACACCGGAGACTGGATCGAGATCGGCCACATCGGCGCCTATTCCCTCTCCCTGCGCACCCGCTTCAACGGCTTTTATCCCGACACCTTCGTGGAAGTGACGACGCCGTTCGACGCCGGCGAGGCGCCGGACGGCTTCGCCGAGCCCGAGCGGCGGGGTGGGGTGGAGGGGTAGCGGAAGGCCGAGCCTTCAACCTGAGCTGTCATGCCCCGGCTTGTCCGGGGCATCCACTGTGCCGACAGCGCGATGTCTGAACCATGAGCGGCCCCGGCCGCCGGGTGGATCCCCCGGACAAGCCGGGGGATGACTGCCGAAAGGGATGGCGAAGGTCCTCTAGAACCAGATCTTCTGGGTCTCGCGGCCCTTGTAGAGGTCGGCGACATATTCGCCGTAGCCGTTGAAGAGCACCGTGGGGATGCGCTGGCCGGTGGCGATGTCCTCTTCGGTGGCCTGGCTCCAGCGGGGATGTGGCACCTTGGGGTTCACGTTCGCCCAGAAGCCGTATTCGGAGCCCTGGAGCTGCTCCCAGAAGCTCACCGGCTGCTTGTCGGTGAAGGTGAAGCGCACGATGCCCTTGATG
>JAEWBL010000114.1 GCA_023391175.1 Pseudomonadota bacterium | reverse complement strand
CCGCGCCGATCAGGGCCGCGTCGCCGCGTTCGCCCACGGCACGCCGGCGAGCTGCCTCGGCAACGGCGGGGCGGTGCGGGCGCTGCCGGACTATCCGGTGAGCTTCCCGCAGGACCATTTCACCCTGCATGTGCCGGCCGATCCCCTGGCCAGCCTCGGCGACATGCGGGTGGAGGCAGGGACGGGACGGCTCATCCTCGCCGGCGGCTTCGGCTCGACGGTGGGCATCATGTCGCCCGAGGGCAAGCCGAACGTGAACGAGCGCAGCGGGGCGGAGAACACCAACTGGTTCGACGACATCGGCGACGGCCCGGTCTCCGCCCGCATCGTGTTCGAGGACGGCTCGACGCTCACGGCTGCCCCGGCCTGGGTGATGTGCGGCGATCCCGGCTTCGCGCCCCAGACGCGCAACGTCGTCACCGCCTGGGACGAGGTCTACGACACCTTCGTCCGTCAATTGGCGCTGGAGCCGGCGCTCTATGCGGCGGGCGCGTTCAACCCCGGCTTTGCCGCCTCCTTCGCGGACGATGCCCGCCCGCTGTTCCATGCCGTGATGCTCCAGCGCTGGAACACAAACCTGCCGGCGCCAGCCATTGCCGCCCACAACCGCATCGGCGCCATCACCCCGGCCGACCGGCCCACCGACAAGATCCCGGACTTCGACGCCCTCATCCGCAATCCGGACAATCCCAAGAGCCTCCTTCAGGGCACGCCCATGATGCCGCTGGCGCTGGGGGATACGGACCGGCCGTTCCTCACCCTCACCCCCACGCAATATTACCTGCTGCGGCAGTGGCATAAGGGCGTGTTCACGCCCCAGCGCCGCCTCAGGCTCGGCGCCGGCGAGGAGATGGACCGGGTGGCGCTGGCCAATTGCCTCGGCGGGCGCTTCAGTCCGGGCATCGAGGTGTCCTATCCGGTGCGCGACCCGAACCTCTTCGTGCAGGACTGGGCGCGCACGCCCGGCGGACCATTCCGCATCAATGCCGCGCCGCTCGATTACTCGAAGGCTCGGACCGACCGGGCGTTCCTGACGGTGGGCTATATCCCGCTGCGCCCGTTCCCGCTGGAGCCGGGCGACTTCTCCAAGTTCATGGCCGCGCCCTGGCACACGGACTACAACCACTGCGCCTCCCATCCGCCGGAGAGCCCGTCCAACACCGACCAGACGCTCTACTGGTCCTGGCCCGCCGAGCGGCCGGTGGTGGTCTATCCGCAGGCGCTGGCGCGGTTCGATCCCGCCACTGGCTGGACGCCGGGACGCCAGCTGTTCGCCGTGCGCGGCGCGGGGACGACTACGATCTACCCTGCCAATGCGGGGCGCTTCCAGCGGGCCGCGGACTTCCTCCTCAACTGGCACAAGGTCGGCTTCGTCGTGCAGGCAAGCCGGATCAATCCGGATGCCCGGCCGCCGGCGCCTGAAGACCCGTTCCTCGAAGTCGCGTGCTTCTTCGAGAACGACACGAGCCAGATGGTCGCCCCCTGGCCCACCTTCAACACTCCGCCCGCCCCGTGAGCGCTGCGCCCGAGCGGGTGGGCATCGCCATCATCGGCGCCGGTCCCGCCGGTTGCGCCACGGCCATCGCGCTGGCGCGGCGCGGCATCGGCGATGTGGCGCTTTTCGAGGCTGGCACAGGGGACGGCCCCCGCATCGGCGAGACCATTCCGGGTGCCACCCTGCCGCTGCTCTCCCGCCTCGGCTTCATGGAGCGCTTCACGGCGCGCGGGCATCTGCCGTCGCTGGGCTCGACCGCCATGTGGGGCAAGGCCGAGCCTCACCACAACGACGGCTTCGCCAATCCCTTCGGCGGCGGCTGGCATCTCGACCGCGCCGGCTTCGATGCGGATATGAGGGCGCAGGCGCAGGCATGCGGCGTGGCCCTCCACGCGGGCCGGCTGCGGATGATGGCGCCGGAGGAGACGGGCCACCGCCTCCGCTTCGAGGGCGCGGACGGGCCGTTCGAGGTCGCAGCCGGCCTCGTGGTGGATGCGAGCGGCGTGCGCGGGGCGGCGCTGCGCAGCCTGAAGGTGGCGCGCAATTCCGTCGATGCCATCGCCTTTCACTGGAGCCTCCTCACCGTCGCGGAACCGGAGGCGATGCCCGCCCGCACCTTCCTCGAAGCCGCCCCCAAGGGCTGGTGGTACGCGAGCCGCGTCCCCTGCGGGCAGGTCGTGGTTGGCGTGGCCACCGAAGTGGGCGCGCGCTTCCCCGATGGCGCCGCCTTCCGCGATGCCCTGGTTGGCACGCGCCTCGTCGGTCCCAAGCTCATGCGCGGCCGGCCGCCGGACGTGGATGCGCCGCCACGCATCGCCATCGCCCCCACCGCCATATTGAGCGCCGTCGCCGGCCCCGGATGGCTCGCCGTGGGCGATGCCGCCGCCTGCCTCGATCCTTTGCTCTCGCAGGGCCTCACCCGCGCACTGGAGGACGGCCTCGCCGCCGCCGACGCCATCGCCGGGGCGCAGGCGGGGGACGCGGGCGCGTTCAGGGCCTATCAGGATCGCGTGTTCGCCCGCTTCACCGCCGGCGTGCGGCTGCGCGCAGCCTTCTATGCCGGCGAGACCCGCTGGCCCGACGCGCAATTCTGGCGCCGCCGGCAGGCCCAAGCGGCCGCCTAGGACTCGGCTCCCTCCCCGGGCCCGGGAATGAGCACCCGC
>JAEWBL010000091.1 GCA_023391175.1 Pseudomonadota bacterium | reverse complement strand
CATCATCATGCTGCTGGCACTGGTGTTCCGAGGCGTCGCCTTCGAGTTCCGCTGGGTGGCGGCGTCCAGCCGGCGGCTGTGGAACTTCGCGTTCTCGGCCGGCTCGCTGGTGGCGGCCTTCTTCCAGGGCATCATCCTCGGCGGTCTGGTGCAGGGCATCACCGTGAAGGACGGCGCCTTCGCCGGCGGCCCGCTCGACTGGGCGACGCCCTTCGCCTTGCTGTGCGGCATCGGCGTGGTCGTGGGCTATGCGCTGCTCGGCGCCACCTGGCTGCTGGTGAAGACCGAGGGCACCATCGCCGACCGCGCCCGCAGCCACGCCATCCCGCTGCTGATCGGCGTGATCGTGCTCATGGGCCTCGTGAGCCTGTGGACGCCGCTGGCGTTCGATCGCATCGCCACGCGCTGGTTCTCGCGGCCCAACATCTTTTTCCTGGCGCCCGTGCCTATCGTCACCGCCGTGCTCACCTATCTTGTCTGGCACTGGCTGAAGACGGGGCGGGAGATGCTGCCCTTTTTCGGCACCATCGGGCTGTTCGTGCTCGGCTTCGTAGGCCTCGCGATCTCCACCTTCCCCTACCTTGTGCCGCCGAGCCTCACCGTGTGGCAGACGGCCGCCGCCCCGCCCAGCCAGATCCTGATGCTGTTCGGCGTCATCTTCCTGCTGCCGGTGGTGCTGGGTTACATCGTCTTCGTCTACTGGATCTTCCGCGGCAAGGTGCGGGAAGGCGAAGGCTACCACTGAGCCGCCGAGACGCGGCGGGCACTATTCCGCCGCATCCGGAACCGGTCCGCCGCCGAACAGGCCGAGCTGCTGCTCGCGCACCGGCGCGAAGGAGCGGCGGTGGTGAAGGCAGGGCCCGTGGGTGACGAGCGCGGTACTGTGCTCCGCCGTCGCATAGCCCATGTGCCGCTCGAAGCCATAGGCGGGAAAGGCGGCGCCCACCCCGGCCATCAGCCGGTCCCGGACCACCTTGGCGACGATGGAAGCCGCGGCGATGGAGGCGATGAGCCCGTCACCGCCGATGATCGCCTCGACCGCGCAGGGCACCTTGGGCGGGTCGTTGCCATCCACCAGCAGGAAGGCCGGCCGGCACGGCAACCCGCGCACCGCCTGCGCGAGCGCCCAAAGGGTCGCCTGCCGGATGTTGTCGCGGTCGATGCGCTCCGGCGGCGCCATGGCCACCGCCACCTCGGCCGTGGCGCAGATTTCCAGATAGAGCGCCTCGCGCTTGGCGCGCGTCAGCCGCTTGGAATCATCGAGGCCCTGCGGCACCCGTTCCGGATCGAGCACGACGGCGGCAGCAACCACCGGCCCGGCCAGCGGCCCGCGCCCCACCTCGTCCGCCCCGGCGATGGGCGCATGCCCTTGGGCGTAGAGGCCGCGCTCCCGCGCGAAGTCGAGACCGGCCCACGCGTCGGCGACAGGCACCGCGACCTTCGGCGGCCGGCCGCGCGGGCGCGCAGCGGGCTGCGGCTCAATTAACGTGCGGCTGGTGTTCGGCTCTCGGCGCGGCGGCATCGGTCCGGCGTGCGCCCGATGAGGCCCCGGCGACAGGCAGGCCGAGCGATTCGGCCACGCCGTCGTTGATAGCATGGAACCGGGGCGGGGGCCGGGGATTGCTCCTTGTGCCGTGTCAGCCCATGTTCAAGCTCAGGGTTCAGGCTGCCGGCGTTGGCGTCCGCGGGAGAAGAGCATGCGGTGGGAGGATTTCCGCTCCAGCGACAATGTGGAAGACCGGCGCGGCGATGGCGGTGGCGGCTTCCAGATGCCCGGCGGCCGCGGCGGCCTCGGCATCGGCACTATCATTGTCGTGGGGTTGATCGGCTGGGCGCTGGGAATCAATCCGGCGGTTCTGATCGGCGGGCTGGAAGCCATCAATGGCGGCGGATCGCCCCAGCAAGCTGCGCCCGCCCCGCAGCGCGGCCGGCCGACGGCCCCGCCCACCGACCAGCTCGGCCGTTTCGCCGCGAATGTGCTCGCCCAGACAGAAGACGTGTGGACCGAGCTGTTCCGCGCCGACGGCAAGACGTATCAGGATCCGAAGCTGGTGCTGTTCTCCGGCTCCACACGCTCGGCCTGCGGGGGCGCCCAGTCGGCCATGGGGCCGTTCTATTGCCCGCTGGACCAGAAGGTCTATCTCGATCTGACCTTCTTCCAGGAGATGAAGAACCGCTTCAAGGCGGGCGGCGATTTCGCTCAGGCCTATGTGATCGCCCACGAGGTCGGCCACCATGTGGAAAACCTCATCGGCATCCTGCCCAAGGTGCAGCAGGCTCAGGCCCGCGCCTCGTCCCGCGCGGAGGCCAACAACCTTTCCGTCCGTGTCGAGCTGATGGCCGATTGCCTCGCCGGCGTATGGGCCTACCATGCCAATGCCCGCTATCGCATTCTGGAGCCCGGCGATGTGGAGCAGGCGCTCACCGCCGCCAGCGCCATCGGCGACGACACGCTTCAGAAACGCTCGCAGGGCTATGCAGTGCCGGACAGCTTCACCCACGGCACGTCCCAGCAGCGGGTCAACTGGTTCACCCGCGGGCTGAAAAGCGGCTCCATGCAGCAGTGCAATACCTTCTCCGGCGCGATCTGACGGAAAGCCAGGCATCAGCCCAGGCGAATCGCCATCTGCCGCTAGGGAACGACGTCGTCTGACGCAACGGATGCCTCCCTCCCGGGCGGGCAGCCGCACATCGCAGACTTGCGAAACGCCTGCCCGCGCCGGTTGCGTCGGCGAGTCGGGGCGCGGCTTGGGCGTGGCTTTGGCGCCCCCCGGCGGCCTCCCCCCTTGCCTCCGGGCGGCTGGCGTGCGAAGCAGCATCAACGCACGGCGCCGCCGCGGGAGACCTCTCGCGCGGACCGTTCGGCGTCGGCCATTGAAACCTCTTGCAGCCTTCGCTATAGGGGCCGACAACTCATTCCGAAGGGGCCATGCGGCCATCCCTCGGCCCCGGTCGGTGCCTTGCACCATGCCTGCGCGCCACGCGGGCGGGCCGCGACCGCAAGGGCCGAGCATACGAGAGGCGTCAGTCCATGTCTTCGACGTTCGACACGGTGGCCAACATCATCGCGGAAACCTGCGACATTCCGCGCGACACCATCACGCCGGACAGCCACGCCATCGACGATCTTGGCATCGACAGCCTCGACTTCCTCGACATCGCGTTCGCCATCGACAAGGCTTTCGGCATCAAGCTTCCGCTGGAGCAGTGGACGCAGGAAGTGAACGACGGCAAGGCCACGACCGAGCAGTATTTCGTGCTCAAGAACCTCTGCGCCCGCATCGACGAGTTGGTCGCTGCGAAGGCCGCCTGAGGCCGGACGGGATAGATGCGTCCTGAAGTCTTCAAGATGATCGATCGGGTCGTCGCCATCGACCCGTCGCTGGAAAAGATCCACTGCCAGGGCATGGTGCCCGAGGAAAGCTCCATCTTCGAGGGGCACTTTCCCGGCTATCCCATCATGCCCGGCGTGCTGCTC
>JAEWBL010000057.1 GCA_023391175.1 Pseudomonadota bacterium | reverse complement strand
GCTCAGCGCAGGTCGATGAGGATCTTCAGCTCCTGCCCGGCAGGGTCGAGCAGGGCCTCGAAGCCGTTCTCCACCACCTCGGAAAGGCGGATGCGGCGGGTCACCACCTTCTCCGCCGGCAGCAGGCCCTTGCCGATGAGCGCCGCCACCTTGGGCCACATCAGCGTCGAGTAGCACCACGAGCCGCGCACATCGATGTCCTTGAAGGTCACGGTGAAGCCGTCCACGGCGGGCTTACCCACATGCAGGCCCACCTGCACCACCACGCCCTGCCGGCGCACGGCATCGATGCCGGTGGCAAGGGCTGCCTCGGCGCCCACGCATTCCAGCGCCACGTCGACGCCCACGTGGCCCTCGGTCTGGTCGCGGATGGCGTCGGCCACGGCGTCGCGCTTCGGGTTGAGGGTGATGACATCCGGCAGGATCTGGCGCGCCATGGCGAGGCGGTTGTCGTTGGTGTCGGAGAGGAAGATCTGCGTCGCCCCCGCCGCCCGTGCCGCCAGCACCTGCAATTGGCCGATGGGGCCGGCGCCGGTGACGAGCACGCTCGATCCCGGCTTCACCCCGCCGCGCTCGGCGGCATAGACGGTGACGGCGGTGGGCTCCACCAATGCCGCCTGCTCGTCGCTGACGAATTCGGGCATGGCGAAGACGTTGTAGTCGTTCACCAGCGCATACTCCGCCATGCCGCCCCACTGCCAGCCGAGGCCGATGATGGCGAGGCTTTCCGAGAGCTGGTAGAGGCCGCGCGTGCCGAAGTAGTCGTCGCGCGGCGACACCATGGGCTGCACCGAAACCCGGTCGCCCACCTTCACGTTCGTGACCTCGTCGCCGATGGCGACGACCGTGCCGCCAAATTCATGGCCCAGCACCTGCGGCAGCTTTGCGCCGGTGTAGGGATGCGGCGCGGTGGGGATGAAGATGGGGCCGGCGGCATATTCGTGCAGATCGGTGCCGCAGATGCCGCAGAAGCTGTTGCGGATGACGACTTGCCGCGGGCCAGGGGCGGGCGGTTCGGCGATGTCCTCGACGCGCACGTCGCGCTTGGCGTGGAAGCGGGCGGCCTTCATGGGTGGTTCTCCCTTCTCTCTGTTCTTGGTGGGTCAGGCCGGCTCGGTGGCGAGGGCGTCGAACGCCTCCAGCGCCTTGCCCGCATAGACGGCGGACGGCCCGCCCCCCATCTCGATGCACACGCCGAGAATGTCGGCGAGTTCGGCGCGGGTGGCGCCGTGGCTCCGCGCGTTGGCCGCGTGGAACACGATGCAGTCGGCGCAGCCCTGGTGGACAGCGATGGCGAGGGCCACCAGCTCCTTCATCTTGGCCGGCACGGCGCCGGACTTCGACGCCTCGCCCATGAGGCCGCGGAAGGCGGTCATCACCTGCGGCGCCGCCTTGGCGAGGGCGCCGAAACGCTGGTTCATCTCTTTCAACTGCTGGGGGACGGAGGTCATGGCGGCTCCTCAGGTGAAGACCATGCCGCCGTCCACGAGCAGGGACTGGCCGGTCATGAAGTCGGATTGGGACGAGGCGAGGAAGCGGGCGACGCCGACAAGATCATCGGGACGCGAGGCGCGGCCCAGCACGGCGCCGGCCGCGAAGGTGTCGAAGGCCTCGTTCTCGCCGTGGGTCAGGCCGCTGTCGCGGAAGCCCTTGTCGATCACCTTCCACATGTCGGTGGCCACCACGCCGGGGCAGAAGGCGTTGGCGGTGATGCCCTCTTTGCCGAAGGCGCGGGCGGCGGCCTGGGTCATGGCCACCACCGCGAACTTGCTGGCGCAGTAATGGGCGAGAGGCTCGTAGCCCTGCTTGGCTGCGATGGAGGCGGTATTGATGATCTTGCCGCCGCCGCCCTGCGCGCGGAAGGTCTTCACCGCCTCCTGCATGCCGATGAGCACGCCGAGCGCGTTCACATCGGTGACGAAGCGCCAGTCCTCCTCGGTGATGTCGAGAAAGGGACGCGTCTGCGCGACGCCCGCATTGTTGAACAGCACGTCGAGCCGCCCGAAGGCCTCCACCGCCTTGTCGATGAGGGCGCGCACCTGCGCCCGCTCGCGCACATCCACCGGCACAGCGATGGCGGTGCCGCCCTTGGCCGTGATCTCGTCCGCCACCTTCGTCGCAGCGGCCGCGGAAAGATCGGCGACGACGATGCGCGCGCCGTCCTGCGCGAGGGCCTTGGCGATGGCGGCGCCGATGCCGCCGGCCGCGCCGGTGATGATGATGCTCTTGTCCTTGAGGTCAGACATGCGTCCTCCTTCGCCGGTCGCGATGGCGCGCCGGCGCTTGTCGTTGCGAGGTTTCAGGCGGTCAGCGCTTGAGGTGGTCGAGCAGCAGCTCGTTCACCCGGCCGGATTTCTCCATCTGCACCATGTGGCCGGCGCCGGGGAGCACCTCCACCGTGGCGCGGCCTTCCAGCGCGCCGGCATGGGCGGCGGGGATGACGCGATCGGTCTCGCCCCACACCACGAGGATGGGCGCGTCCGTCTCTCTCAGCCTGCCGGCCAACACATGGGTCTGCCGCTCGGCGGGGAAGAGATTGGCGGAGAGGGCGGAGAGCGCGTTGTCCACGCCATCGAGGCGCTTGTACTTGAGGATGTCCTCGATCAACTGGCGCGTGACGGTTCCCGGATCATGGAACAACTGCTCCAGCACAGGCTTCATGTCGCGCCGCGAGCCGGCGGCGACGAAGCCGTCCGTATAGCCGGAATTGATCTCCGGCCCGAGCCCGGCCGAGCCGATGAGCGCGAGGGAAGCCACCCGTGCGGGATGCTCCAGCGCTGTGGCGCTCGCCACCGCCCCGCCCATGGAATGGCCCACGAGATGCGCGCGCGGGATCGCGAGCGCATCCATGAAGGCGATGAGCGCGCCGGAGAGGAAGGCAAGGTTCGCCTCGCCCACAGCCTTGTCCGATTGTCCATGCCCCGGCAGGTCGAGGGCATAGACGGTGGCGGCCTCGGCGAGGGCGTCGATGTTGAACAGCCAGTTGTCGAGATCGCCGCCGAAGCCGTGGACCAGCACCACTGATTTCTCGCCCTCGCCCCGGCGGGCGTAGCGCAGACGGCCGGCGGGCGTGTCCACGAATTCGTAGCGTGGGCCAGAGGTTTCCGCCGCCGCGCCCGCCTCCTCAGGCACTGCGAAGGCGGCGACGAAGGCGTCGATCTCGGCATCCGGCACGTCCGCATCGGCAAGCACGCCGATGAGCGCCTTCACCGGATAGACTGTTCCGGGCGTGCCGAGGGTCCGGCGCAGGACGCCGGCGTCGCCGGCCTCCACCACGCCTGCAATCTTGTCCGTCTCCACCTCGACGATCTCGTCGCCGACGGTGATCTCGGTGCCCTCGGGCTTCAGCCAGCCCGTGACCTTGCCCTCCGCCATGGAGAGCCCCCACTTGGGCATGACGATGGGCTTGATGCGCGTATCCGTCATTGTCCGATGCTCCGGCGATCAGGCGGCGAGCGCCTGGGGATGGGTCTTCAGCACCGCGGCGGCGATGGCGTCGGCGGAGGGGATGTAGAGGTCCTCCAGCGCGGGCGAGAACGGCACCGGCGTGTGCGGCGCGGTCACCATCTGCGGCGCCGCCTTCAGTGCCCCGAAGGCCTGCTGGGCCACATAGGCCGCGACGTCGGTGGCGATTGAGCAGCGCGGGTTGGCCTCGTCCACCACCACGAGGCGGCCGGTGTTCTCCACGCTCTCGATCACGGTGTCCCAGTCGATGGGCGAGAGGGTGCGCAGGTCGATCACCTCCGCCTCGATGCCGCTGCGCTTCGAGAGCGTCGCCGCCGCCTCCAGCGCGCGATGGACGGTGAGGCCGTAGCTGACGATGGTCACGTCCCGCCCGTCGCGCACCACGTTCGCCTCGCCGAAGGGGATGGCATAGGGCTCGGCCGGCACGTCCGCCTCGCTGGCGTAGAGGTTCTTGTGCTCGCAGAAGATTACCGGATCGTCGTCGCGGATGGACTGGATCAGCAGGCCCTTGGCGTCATAGGCGTTGGAGGGGCACACCACCTTCAACCCGGGCACGTGGGTGAACATGGGGGTGAGCATCTGCGAATGCTGCGCGGCGGCGCGGAAGCCGGCGCCCACCATGGCGCGGATGACCACCGGCGTCTTCGCCTTGCCTCCGAACATGTAGCGGAACTTCGCCGCCTGGTTCAGGATCTGGTCGAAGCACACGCCCATGAAATCGAGGAACATCAGCTCCGCCACTGGGCGCATGCCGCAGGCGGCGGCGCCGATGGCCGCGCCGATATAGGCGCTCTCGGACAAAGGCGTATCCATCAGGCGGTTGCCGTGCTTGCCGTAGAGCCCCTTGGTGACGCCGAGCACGCCGCCCCAGGCGTCCATCTCTCCCGGCGAGCCAGAGCCGCCGACGATGTCCTCGCCGAGCAGGATGACAGAGGGATTGCGGCGCATTTCAAGGTCGAGGGCTTCGTTGATCGCCAGCTTGAAGCTGAGGGTGCGGGACATGGTTTCCTCCAGGAAATCGTTGGGCCGTGCGGGTTCGCTGTCGTGGCTCAGTAGGACACGTAAACGTCGCTGGTGAGTTCGTGCGGGGTCGGCTGCGGCGCCGACTTGGCCGAGGACACGGCATCGTCGATGAGGGTCGCGACCTCGCGGTCAAGGAGCGCGATCTCGGCGTCGGAGACGATGCCCGCCGCCGTCACGCGATCGGCGAAGATCTTCAGGCAGTCGCGGTTGAGGCGGTTGAAGTCGTTCTCACCCTTCGCCTTGTAGGTCTGGCTGTCGCCCTCGAAATGGCCGTAGAAGCGCACCATCTTGCATTCGAGCAGCGCCGGACCGCCGCCCGCGCGGGCCTTGGCGATCAATTCGCCCGCCGCCTTGTGGACGGCGAAGAAGTCCGTGCCGTCCACGCTGACGCCCGGCAGGCCGAAGCCGTGGGCGCGGTCGAGGAAGCTGTCCACGCCGGTGGCGTAGGTCACCGAAGTCGCTTCCGCGTATCCGTTGTTCTCCAGCACGAAGATCACCGGCAGGTTCCACACGGCGGCGAGGTTCATGCTTTCCAGAACCGTGCCCTGGTTCGCCGCGCCGTCGCCGAAGAAGGTGATGCCGACCCCGCCGTCGCCCCGGCACTTGGCGGCGAGCGCCGCGCCGCAGATGAGCGGCGCACCGGCGCCGAGGATGCCGTTGGCACCCATCATGCCCTTGGAAAGATCGGCGATGTGCATGGAGCCGCCCTTGCCGCGGCACGAGCCGGAGGACTTGCCGTAGATCTCGGCCATCATCTCCGCCACATCCACGCCCTTGGCGATGCAGTGCCCGTGGCCGCGATGGGTGGAGGCGATGCGGTCGTTGTCCTTCAGGTGCATCATGATGCCGGCG
>JAEWBL010000674.1 GCA_023391175.1 Pseudomonadota bacterium | reverse complement strand
CCCTACTGCCACCGCGTGGCGGCCGTTGGGGTTCAGCACCCGCCAGCGGCGGGCGTTGGATTCGGCGGTGGCCTTGTGGAGGGCCTCGTTCAGCTCGCGCAGCGGCGTGGTGGCGAGGTCGAAGGTCACGTCCGGCGCAATGGCGTTCACTGTGCGCGCTCCCAGAAGTACACGGTGGCGGGCTCGGGCTCGAAAACTTTGGCCTTGGAGATGCCGGGCAGGTCAACCAGAGCCCGATACTCCGAGCCGAAGGCCACATACTGGTCGGTCTCGGCCATCACGGCGGGCTTGCAGGCGATGGGATCGCGCAGCACGCCGAAGCCGCTCTCGGTGCCCACCACGAAGGTGAAGAAGCCGTCGAGGTCCTTGAGGCCGGCTTCCAGAGCCTGACCGAGGGAGGCGCCTTCCCGCATCCGCCAGGTGAGATAACCGGCGGCCACCTCGCTGTCGTTCTCGGTCTCGATGGCGATGCCCTCGCGCTTCAGCTGACGGCGCAGGGCGTTGTGGTTGGACAGGGACCCGTTGTGCACGAGGCACTGGTCGGCGCCGGTGGAGAAGGGATGGGCGCCGGCGGTGGTCACCGCGCTCTCGGTGGCCATGCGGGTGTGGCCGATGCCGTGGGTGCCGCGCATCTGCGCGAGGCCGAAGGTCTGCGCCACGGAGGAGGGCAGGCCGACTTCCTTGAAGATTTCCATGCGCGAGCCGGTGCCCACCACCGCCACCTCGGGATGGCGCTCGGCGAGGAAGGCGCGCACGGCGGCTTCCCGCACCTGCGGGATCTCCACCACCGCGTGGGTGCCATGGAGAACGAGGCCGGGCATGCCGTTGGCCGGGCCGGACAGGCCAGCGGCGAGGCCCTCGAAATCATAGCCCCGTGCGGCGCGCAGGGAGAGCTTCACACTGTCCTTGCCACCTGCGCCGTAGACCGCGAAGCCCGCGCTGTCGGGGCCGCGATCTGTCATGACGCAGAGCATGGACGCGAGCATGGCACCCAGCTCGCCCTCGAGCTTCGGGTCCTTGAGGAAAAGTCCGACGATGCCGCACATGGCGTTCGATTTTACTCCATTGCGGGCCGCCGCTGCGGCCTTGTCACAAGGAGTACGCCCGTTCGCCGGGGGCGTCAATTAGAAGGGAATATAATTTTCTCTGGAGGAAAACTTTCGCGATCACCAGGGGCAGGCACCCGCCGGATCAGTGCCGGTCGCGGCCGTAGACGATGATGGACAGGTAAGTCATGGGCGCCTTGATGAGGTCTTCCGGGCCATGGGCCGCGCCGGAATCGAACATCAGCGCATCGCCGGGGCGCAGGTGATAGGTGCGGTCCGCGTGGCGGTAGAGCACCTCGCCGGAGAGCATGTAGATGAACTCCACGCCCGCATGCCGGAAGCCGGTGTAGGGCGCCGCCTCCTCGGTGAGGGTGATGAGATAGGGCTCCACCACGATGTCCCCGCCGAGGCCGTGGCCCAGCAGCTCATACTGGTGCCCGACCTTGGTGCCGCGCCGCTCGATGATGACGCCCTGCTGCGCCTTGACGAAAGAACAGTCGCGCCGCTCCTCGAAGGCGGAGAATAGCGTGGTGAGCGGCACGTTCAGCGCCTTGGAGATGGATTGCAGCGTGGCGAGGGAGGGCGAGATCTGCCCGTTCTCGATCTTCGACAGCATGCCCACCGAGATGCCGGCCGCGCCCGCGAGATCGGAAACCGTAAGGTCCAGTTCGCGGCGGATGGAGCGCACCTGCACGCCCAGCGCCTCTTCCAGCGTGACCGCCTCGGCCGCCGGCGCCCCTGAGCCGGTGGCGTAGTCCGCGGCCTCCTGTTCGGCGCTCTTCACCTCGGCGACGCTCTTCATCTTCCGCTCGGCCACGCCACCCCCCGTCAGTCCCGGCTGCTCCGACGGCCGCGATCTGCGACCTGACGGTGCTTTGCCGGCCATTGTGCCAGTTTCCGCGCAAGAATGCACCGCGCCGTTGGCGGCGCACGCCATGGCAAGCGGAAGGGGAAAAAGACGCCGTGCCCGGCGCCCAGCCGACCGGCCGACCGGCCGTAAACCCGCGTGCGCGGCTTCCGCCAGGCCCGGACAAACCCTTTGATCCACAGCGTTTCGTCCCGACCGCCGGAGCAGCTTGTCCACAGCTCCCACCCGCCGCCGCCGCGACAGCGCGCCGGCTCTGGACACGGCCCGATTTCCTCCCTATACACTCGCCGCTCCGGAAGCGCTGACGCCCCTCCGGACCCGGGCCCCGGCCCGGCGGATGCCCAGGTAGCTCAGTTGGTAGAGCATGCGACTGAAAATCGCAGTGTCGGTGGTTCGATTCCGCCCCTGGGCACCATTTCACGCTCTAGTAGCGCCCAAGTCGATCTTTCAGTACTGAAAAGTCAATAGCTTAGTTCGTTTTGCTTGTCCGGCATGGTGCGGGAAGGTGCGGTTGCATCCGGCGAATCTGGAGGGAGCTTTGGGGGTATCGGCTCCATACCCCAGCGGCGATACCCCACCGATGGCACTTAAAGACCTCGCCATTCGCAATCTCAAGCCCACTGGGAAGCCGTTCAAGGCGTCCGACAGCGGCGGGCTGCACCTCCTCGTCAATCCGAATGGCTCGCGCCTCTGGCGGCTGAAGTAACGCTTCGAGGGCAAGGAGAAGCTCCTCGCCTTGGGCGCCTACCTGATCGTCACGCTCGCCAAGGCGCGCGAGAAGAGAGACGAAGCCAAGGTGCAGCTCGCGGACGGCATCGACACTGCGAGGTCCCGGCGCGAATCGCGCGTTGCGGCGGTGGCCACCTCCGGCAACACGTTCCGCCTTGTCGCAGAGGAATATCTCGACAAGCTGCGGCGCGAAGGCCGAGCGCCCGCCACTCTGGCGAAGGTCGAATGGCTGCTGTCCTTTGCCTATGGCGATCTCGGCGATCGTCCGATCTCGGAGATTGCAGCGGCCGAGGTGCTTGTCGCCCTGCGCAAGGTGGAGCAGCGCGGCCGACGGGGGAGCGCCCGGCGGCTGCGATCGACCGTGGGCTCGGTCTTCCGCTACGCCGTGCCACCGCGCGCGCCGAGAACGATCGGACCTTCGCCCTGCGCGGCGCACTGGTGGCTCCCAAGGTGAAGCACCGCGCCGCGCTGATCGGCACCGCGCAACTCGGCGCTTTTTTGAGCGCGCTCGATTCCTTTGATGGGCAGGTGACGACGCGCACGGCGCTGGCCCTTCTCCCGCTGCTCTTTCCCCGTCCCGGCGAGCTTCGTGCGGCCGAATGGGCGGAATTCGATCTGGAGAAGGCGGTCTGGACCATTCCCGCCGCGCGAATGAAGATGCGCCGCGCCCACCGCATTCCCCTCTCGACGCAGGCGGTGGCGCTTCTGCGCGAGTTGCATCGGCATACGGGAACCGGGCGGCTCATTTTCCCCTATGTCCGCTCCACTGTGCGATCAATCTCGGGAAAAACCCTGAATGCCGCCCTGCGCCGCATGGCTACACCGCCGATG
>JAEWBL010000670.1 GCA_023391175.1 Pseudomonadota bacterium | reverse complement strand
GCCGAAGGACAAGCGCACCCAGGTGGAGGGTCTGTTCGCCGCCCTGAAGGTCGCCCCCGACGATCGCAGCGCCAAGATGATCGCCGATCGCCTCGACCAGATTTTCGGCGATTCCGGCAGTCCCAGCGCGGACCTGCTGATGGCCCGGGCGGCCGCCGCAGCGGAGGCCAAGGAGACGGATCTCGCCCTCCAGCTGCTGGACGCGGTGATCGAGATCGAGCCCGACTATATCGGTGCGCTCAGTCGCCGGGCGACCATCTTCTACCTGCGCGACGACTATGGCGCGGCCCTCGCGGACATCCGGGAGGTGCTGGCGCGCGAGCCGCGCCATTTCGCCATGCTCTACGGTCTCGCCCTCATCATGCGCGACCTCGGCGACGACAAGCGCGCATTGCAGGCTGTGCGGCAGGCGCTGGCGGTCAATCCCCGCCTCGATGGAGCGGGCGAGCTGGAAAGCCAGCTGACCATCAAGGTGGAGGGGCGCGGAATCTGATCCGCCTCAGGGTTTCGCCCGCGGCGCCGGTGGCGGCAGGGGCGCGGGACCCTGTCCCTGCTTCGCCTGGTTCGATTCGGTGAGCTGCACCGTCCAGGACTTCTGCTCCTGCGTGTCCACCTCGAAGAAGCCCGTGCGGTCGAAGCCACGGGCGAGGCAATCCTCCGCGCCCTTGATGGTGAACTCCTTTTCCCGGGTACACATGTAGGCTTTGCCGGCCCACTCGCCGCCCTGGTCGTAGTCGACGGCGTAGAGGTAATAGAAGCGCGCCGAGAGGTCTCCCCGCAGCAGCGTCTCGCAGCTGTTGGCCGCCACGTTCCACCAGCCTTCTGTGGCCCAGGCGTCGCCGTCCTTGTAGCCGAGCGCGATGCCGACCCGGCTCTGGGTGCGGTTGCACAGCCGGAACTCGGCGGCCGCGGGCGTGGGGATGAGCGTGATGCCGATCCCGAGTGCGAGGGTGGTGCCGAGCAGAAGCACGAGGCTTCGCGGCGTGGGATTCACCCGCCGGCCCGGCGCGCGCGACGCACAGGGTTCGGGCATGCCGTCGAAGCGGGAGGGCGTGGCAGCGAAGGGCATGATGAGATGTTGTGTGCCCCGTGGGCGCCGGGGCGTCAATGCCTGCCCTCCCGGTACCTGGTGCCGGACGCATCCATCCCGGCCTCCCCCGTGCGGGCTCGACGCGCGCGCGGACGGGCCACCACGATGCCGGCGAGGATCAGCACGCCTCCGGCGGCCTGAAGCGCCGTGATCGGCTCACCCAGCAGCAGCGCGCCGAGGGCGGCGGCAGAGGCGACCTCCAGGAAGAAGACCAGCGCGCCGAACGCCGGCGGCACGGCGGCGAGGCCCACCGCCATCAGCCCCTGTCCGCCCACCTGCGAGACGAGGGCCAGCGCCACCAGCGCTGCCACACCGCCGGTGCTGGCCGGCCACAGGGTCGGCTCCGCAACGAGGGCCACCGCCAGCAGGATCAGCGCGGTCGTCGCGGTGGAGACGAGGGTGACGGCCGCGGCGCCGCGCGAGGCCCGCGCCCGGCTCACCGCGAGGAAATAGCCCGCGAAGAACACGGCCGTCGCCAGCCCGGCGGCGTCGCCGGGCAGATGCTGCGGGTCGAACTGCCACGAGCGCCCCACCAGCGCCAGAGCCCCCGCGATGCACAGCGCGAGGCCGATGAGGCCGGCGCGGGACACCTTCTGGCGCAGCACCAGCACCGCGAAGGCGGTGATCCACAAGGGCGAGGTGGTAGCCAGCACCGTGGCGTTGGCGACAGTGGTGCCGAGGATGGCGAGATGCCAGAAGAACAGGTCTCCGGCGAAGAAGGTGCCGGCGAGCAGCGAAAGCCGGTCGGGCCGGAAGGCGCGCGCCCCTTCGGCAAGCGCCGCCCAGAGGGCTAGGGGCGGCAGGGCCAGCCCCACCCGCCAGAAGGCGCTGGCGAAGGGTCCGACGTCGGCAAGCCGGACGAACAGCACCGAGGCGCCCATGGCCAGCGCCCCGAGCGTCAGCATCAAGGTACCGAACGCCAAGGGGAAGGAGGGCGTTCTGCTCACGAAAGTGCGTCCGCGCCCGGGTCTCGAGCCACTTGTGGATCACGGGCGGGGTGGAAAGCGGGGACGCATCCTTGACGCGCGGCGTCCGGCCCGCCTCTATCAGCTTTCCCCCCGGAGCCATCACGGCTCCACCCTTTGACCTGCGCGCCGGCCCGGCATGGCCTCGACGGACGCGCGGCGGAACCCAAGGAGACCGTCCAGGTGGCGGAAGACGTTTCAGATTCCCCCGCGGGCTTTGCCAAGGAACAGCTCAAGTCCTTCATCGAGCGCATCGAGCGGCTCGAGGAGGAGAAGAAGGCCATCGCCGACGACATCAAGGACGTGTTCGCCGAGGCCAAGGCCAACGGCTTCGACGTGAAGGCGCTGCGCACGATCCTGAAAATCCGCAAGGAGGACGTCGACGAGCGCAAGGAGCACGAGGCCATCGTCGATCTCTATATGCAGGCGCTGGGCATCTTCGTCTGACGGCAGCGGGCGCAGGGGGCGCCCGCGCGGATCACATGCGCTGGCTGTTGTAGGCCACCTGGGGCGCACGGAACACGTAGGTCGGCAGGTCCGCCACGGCGGTGCCGGCGAAGCGGGCCTTCAGGCCGAAAGAGCCATCCCGCGAGAACGCCGTCGCCACAACTTCACGCGGCGGCGCCATGAAGGTCGCCAGCTGCCGCATTTCCGGCACGCGCAGATAAAGCTCGTTGGAGAGGCTCGGCGACAGGAACAGGCGCCCGAAGGCGATTTCCGAGAGCTTGGTTCGCTGTCGGCCGGTCGTCGGGGCGCTGGCTGCCGCCACCGGCGTCGTCGCGACAGGCGCCGGCGGGTGTGCGTGGGCGCCGGCCATGAAGCCGCCGGTGAGCGGCATGCGCTGATCCATCATGGAGCCGGCGGACGCATAGCCGAGAACCGGTCCGGTCTCGCCATCGGTACCGCGCGTGATGACGGAGGGCAGCGGCACCGGCGCCGAGGCGAAGCTGGCCGTGCGCGTGTCGCGGTCGGCCTCCGCCGGGCGGGGCAGGGGCAGCGGCGCGA
Organism: Pseudomonadota bacterium; assembly: GCA_023391175.1. Taxonomy (GTDB): domain Bacteria; phylum Pseudomonadota; class Alphaproteobacteria; order Rhizobiales; family Xanthobacteraceae; genus Xanthobacter. The sequence goes on along the minus strand of JAEWBL010000670.1, from coordinate 1,178 downwards.
GGAAGCCGTTCCGCGTCGCCTGGGCGCTGACCATGGCGCCGGCGACGAGTTCAGCCGGGCGGGTCGGGGGAACCGGCATGGTCGCGGAAGCCGTGCGCACCGCGCGAGCGGGCGCGGACGCCGGCGTGTCGCGAGAGGCGGCCTCTTCGCCGGACGCGACCGTGGAGGAGGCGGCGGTCGGGGTTTCGCCGCCCTCGTCGTCGTCCGCGTCCTTCTTGCCGAACAGGCTGGCGAAGAAATTCTTGCCCTTGCCGGCATCGGCCACGGCGACGCCGGGCTTCGAGCCGCGCGCCTGGATTTCTGCCAGCGCCACGTCGTATTTCGCCAGCGGCCGACCGTCGGTCGGCACATGCACGGTCTTGCCATCGGGGAAGACGCGGGCGAGCTGGTCGTGGGTCATGCGCGGCCAGTGGCGCACGTTGCCGGTGTCCATGTGGACGAAGGGTGAGCCGGACGTGGGATAGAAGCCGACGCCGCCGCGCTGGAGCCTGAGGCCGGCCACGCGCAGGTCGGTGAGGTTCACGCCCGGAATGTAGAAGTCCATCGCCTTGCCCAGCATGTGCTGGGAGAATTTCGCCACGCCGCTGGAGCGGGAGCGCAGCATGGAATTGGTTTCCGGCGAGCGATAGGACGAGACGATCTGGATCGGGGCACTGGCGTCCACCTCCCGGTAGACCTCCCAGACGATGTCGAACAGATGCGGGTCCATCTGGGTCGACTTCTGGTTTCGCCAGTCGCGCAGGAAATGGTTCAGCTCGGCGAGCACGGCCTGATCGTAGCGGCCGTCCTTCTTGAAGGTGAAGCTGCCGCTCTCGCCGGAATGGGTGTGGTGCAGGGTGATGGTGCGGGTGTCGCCATTGGCGACGGCATTCTGCAGCGAGGTGGTGCCGGCGAGGACGAGGCTGGCGGCCATTGCGAGGGCTGGCAAGGTCGCCTGAAAGGCGGACCGACCGCGCTGGCCGCTCATGCGGCGCGTGTGGCGGACGGTTTCAGGCGCGGTGCGGATGGCCAATGTCTCGAACCCGAGGCTCAGATTTCAAGGACTTCGCGATGTGTTGCCGCGAAGCGATGGAGACGGAGTCTTGTCGGGTTCGGTTAAGGGCGTGTTGACGCCCAGCTCCCCCAGCTCCCCGAGGTCGGCAGATGGCCGGCGCCTCGGGTCACGGTCCCGTGAGTAG
>JAEWBL010000668.1 GCA_023391175.1 Pseudomonadota bacterium | reverse complement strand
CGATGGAGAAGTCCGCCTTCTCCTCGGCCGCCACCTTCGCCTTGTAGGCGTGGATGGCCTCGCGCGCCCCGGCGGCCAGCGTGCCGGAGGTGGTGCGGTGGAATTCGTCCTGCACCTGATTGCCCGCCGCCGCGAGCCGCTTGCGCCAGGCCGCCCGAGCCTGCGCGCCCGGCGCGCCCGTGGCCCGCCACTCGGCGCCGATGTCGGCGGGAATGTCGAAGCTGCCGCCGGTCCAGCCGAAGCGCGCGGCCATGGCGGCGCGATCCTCGGGGAAGAGCTTGCCGGAATGGCCGCCGCGCTGGCCTTCGAGGCGCGGGATGCCACGGGCGATGGTGGTCTTGCAGGCGATCATGGAAGGTCGGGGATCGGCCTTGGCGGCGCGGATGGCAGCGTCCACCGCATCGATATCGTGGCCGTCGATCTCCACCACGTGCCAGCCGGCCACGCGGAAGCGCTCGGCGACATTCTCGGAGATGGACAGCTCGGTGGAGCCATCATCGGTGATGGCGTTATCGTCCCAAAAGAAAGTGAGCTTGCCGAGCTTCAGGTGGCCAGCCAGCTGGATCACCTCCTGCCCCACGCCCTCCTGCAGACACCCGTCGCCGACGAAGGCCCAGGTGCGGTGATCGATGAGGTCGTCGCCGAAGCGGGCGTTGAGATGGGCTTCGGCGATGGCCATGCCCAGCGCATTGGCGATGCCCTGCCCGAGGGGGCCGGTGGTGGTCTCGATGCCGGCGGCCGGCTCGTATTCGGGATGGCCGGCGCAGGTTGAGCCGAGTTCACGGAAGCTCTTCACCGCGTCGAGCGAGATGTGGTGATAGCCGGTGAGGTGCAGCAAGGAATAGAGCAGGGTGGAGCCGTGCCCGTTGGAGAGCACGACGCGGTCGCGGTCCGGCCAGGTGGGGTCGGCCGGATCGAATTTCAGGTGGCGGCTGTAGAGAACCGTCGCGATCTCGGCCATGCCGAGGGGAACGCCCTGATGGCCTTCGCCCGCCGCGAGAATGGCGTCCACCGCGAGGAAGCGGATCGCATGCGCCATGGGCTGGAGCGCCGCCGAAAGGGGCGCGCCATCGTGGGCGGAAATGGCGATATCGCCAGTGGGGGCAGGGGCTTGGCCGCTCAACGTTCGTCTCCTCATCGTGCCTTGGTCTTTTAGGGGCGCGATGATGCCGAAAGCGGCTTGAGGCCGGTAACGCGAAATACACACCGATTGCTGAAGATGATTCACCGATGCGGTAAGTTTTCACCGGGTTGCAGCCCCTTCCGTTCATCCCGAAGCGGGGCGGGGAGCGGCTGCGGGAGACGCCGGGAACGTCTCGCCGGGCCGGGCACTTCTTTCGCCAGAACAGACATCAGCGAAAGGAGCGTTGCCATGACCGAAGACGGATCGGATGCCGAGCGGACCCGCCACGCCACCGACACCGGCCGGAACCGCGACTAGGTGCGCGGGCCGGACTTCGCCGCCGCGCCGCTGGGGACGGATGATGAGGCCGGCGGCCATGCCCCGCAGCAGGACTGGCGTCCGCCGGAGAAGGGCGACCGCATCGCGGACGGCGACCCCAGCGTCGGCGAGCTTTATCGCCCCCAGAGCGAGGAGGACAACCGCGCCCACGCGAATGCGCCCCCCAACTGGGGCACTTGGGCGCTGGTCGCGGCGGGACTTCTGGTGCTGGGGTTGGCTGCGGCCAGCTTCGCGAGCTGAGCGGGCCGCAATCCGCATCTGGCGGGGCGGGGTGCGCCCATCGCAGCGCCCCGCCCATAGCGGGATGCGCGCCCCCACACGGGACTGAAACGCCTTCGCGCTCCCGCCTCCTTCCTCGGCGCAGGAAGCACGGACGCTGCCGCAAATCTTTGATTTGAAAGCCTTGCCGGAGGAACAACCGCTCCCCCCGGCTGTTCGCCAGTGGAGATGAACCGGACATTCCCGACGGTTCCACATGGCGTGCCGCGGCGCGCTCCCGGCAGGAGGCTTTTGATGAAGGCGCTGACCTTCCACGGCAAAGGCGACATTCGATGCGAGCAGGTGCCGGACCCTCAGATCCAGCACACGCGCGACGCCATCATCAAGGTGACGGCCTGCGCCATCTGCGGCTCGGACGTTCACATCTATGACGGCGTGATCCCCTCCATGGAACATGGCGATGTGCTGGGGCACGAGACCATGGGGGAGGTGGTGGAGGTCGGCAGCGGCGCGTCGAACCTCAAGGTAGGCGACCGCGTGGTGGTGCCCTTCACCATTTCCTGCGGCGAATGCTTCTTCTGCCGGCGCGGCTTCTATTCCGGTTGCGAGCGCTCGAATCCCAACCACAAGATGGCCGAGGGGATGTGGGGTTATTCCCCGGCGGGCCTCTTTGGATACTCTCATATGCTTGGCGGATATTCAGGTGGCCAGGCGGAATACCTTCGTGTGCCCTACGCCGACGTCGGCCCCATCAAGGTGCCGGACGGGCTCACCGACGAACAGGTGCTCTTCCTCTCGGACATCTTCCCCACGGGCTATATGGCAGCCGAATTCTGCGACCTGAAGGGCGGCGAGACCGTGGCCATCTGGGGCTGCGGACCGGTGGGCCAGATGGCCATCCGCAGCGCCTTCATGCTGGGCGCGGAGCGCGTCATCGCCATCGACACGGTGCCCGAGCGCCTCGCTCTGGCCCGGGCCGGCGGCGCGGAGACGCTCGATTTCCTGGATGAAGATATCTACGCGCGCATTCGCGACATGACCAACGGCCGCGGCGCGGACGCCTGCATCGATGCGGTGGGCACTGAGGCGGATGCCTCGTCCTCCCTTTACGCCCGCATCGACCGCATCAAGGTCGCGACCTTCATGGGCACGGACCGGCCCCATGTGCTGCGGCAGGCGATCCAGTGCTGTCGCAACTTCGGCGTCGTCTCCATCGTCGGCGTCTATGGCGGCTTTCTGGACAAGATCCCCATGGGCTCGGCCATCAATCGCGGTCTCACCTTCCGCATGGCCCAGACCCCGGTCCAGCGCTACCTGCCAATCCTGATGCAGCGCATCCAGAACGGCGACATCGATCCCTCCTTCGTCATCACCCATCGCGCTGGCCTGGAAGACGGGCCGGACCTCTACGCCCAGTTCCGCGACAAGAAGGACGGCTGCATCAAGGTCGTCCTCAAGCCCTGAAAGGACACCCCATGGCTGAGGCCAATCCAAAGACCCGCGCTCCCGGTACGCGGGGCCTCGCGGTCGTGACAGGCGCATCTTCCGGCATCGGCTACGAGCTGGCGCTGCTCCTGGCGCGGGACGGCTTCGATCTGGTCATCGCCGCAGATCAACCCGACATCGAGACCGCTGCCGAGGCTCTGAGCGCCGTGGGAGCAGAGGTTCATTCCCTCCAGGCGGATCTCGCCACGATCGAGGGGGTGGACAAGCTCTGTGCCGAAGTGGAGCGCCTCGGGCGGCCGGTGGAGGTGCTTTGCGCCAATGCCGGCCACGGGCTCGGCAAAGGCTTCCTCGATCAGGATTTCGACGCTGCGCGGCACGTGGTGGATACCAATGTCACCGGCACCATCTATCTCATCCACCGCATCGGCAACGCCATGCGGCGGCAAGGCTCCGGCCGCATCCTCATCACGGGGTCCATCGCGGGCTTCATGCCCGGCAGCTTCCAGGCGGTCTACAACGGCACCAAGGCCTTTATCGACTCCTTCGCCTGGGCGCTGCGCAACGAACTGAAGGACACCGGCCTCACCGTCACCTGCCTGATGCCGGGGCCAACGCAGACCGAGTTTTTCGAGCGCGCGGACCTGATGGATACGCATGTGGGGCAGGGCGAGAAGGACGACCCCGCCGACGTCGCGCGCGCCGGCTACGACGCCATGATGTCCGGCGAGGGCGATGTGGTGGCGGGATGGAAAAACCGCATCGAGAGCGCCATCGCCAATGTCACGCCGGCAGCACTGCTTGCCGAGCAGCATCGCAAGATGGCTGAGCCGGGATCAGGGCAGAGCTAGAAGCGGAACAATACTGCGCCATCGGTGAAGCTTTCTAATCAGAAGCTGCATTTTCACCGCATTAAACTTGACGTTACGGAACAATAGGCAGTCCCAGGCCTTACCCATCTGGTGGCCGCGGCACGATTGGTCGGCCCCGAAAATCAGACATTCAGTGGAGACGGCAAATGGCGACGAGCCCGACCCGAGACCTCTTCGTCGTGGGCCTCAGGAATGCCCATGCGGTGGAGAACGAAGCGCTTTCCATCATGAACCGGCAGATCGACCGGCTGGAGAGCTATCCCGAACTTTCCGCCCGGCTGCGCACCCATGTGGAGGAGACCAACGGCCAGCTCAAGCGGCTGGACGATATCCTCGCTTGCCTCGGCGAGGACAATTCCACGCTCAAGGATGCCGCGGCTTCCTTCATGGGGAACATGGCCGCCCTTGGCCATTCCATGGCGGGCGACGAAATCCTCAAGAACTCCTTCGCGGACTACGCCTTCGAGAATTACGAGATCGCCGCCTACCGCTCTTTGGTGACCATGGCGGAAGCCTGCGGCTCGCTGGCGGCGGTGCCGCTGCTGAAGGCCTCGCTGGAGGAAGAGCAGGCCATGGCCGAATGGCTGGAAATGCACCTGCCGCAGGTCACGCAGCGCTACATCGCGCTCGAGACCGCCGGCGAGAAGGCGAACCGCTGACGCGGCCTATGGCCCCAAGGAGATCCCTTCATGTTCATCCATCGCAAGCAGCTGCAGTATCACGCCAAGCCCGACGCGCCTGATCCCCTGTTTGCCAAGCTTCTTCAGGAGCCCCTCGGCGGACAATGGGGCGAGATCAGCGTGATGATGAGCTA
>JAEWBL010000659.1 GCA_023391175.1 Pseudomonadota bacterium | reverse complement strand
GCCTTGATGGTGCCCAGCTCCGGGATGGTCACCTGATGGTCGGAGAGCACCTCCAGCAGGAAGGCCTCGAAGGCTTCATCCGTCCGGTCCAGCTCATCCACCAGCAGCACGGGCGGGCCTTCCGCGTGGGGCTCCAGCGCTTCCAGCAGGGGCCGGCGCAGCAGATAGCGGTCGGAGAAGATGTCGGCGGCGATGGCGCCCTTGTCGCTCTCGCCGGCGGCTTCCGCGAGGCGGATGGCGATCATCTGGGCGGCGTGGTTCCACTCGTAGACGGCGGCAGCGAGGTCCAGCCCCTCATAGCATTGCAGGCGTATCAGGCGACGCCCGAGGGCGGCGGCAAGCGTCTTCGCCACCTCGGTCTTGCCGACGCCGGCCTCGCCTTCCAGCAGCAGCGGACGGCCCATGCGCAGAGCGAGAAAGACGACGGTGGAGAGCGCCCGATCGGCCACATAGCCCTGCCCGGCCAGCAGCCGGCCGGTGTCATCGATGGAGCCGGGCAAGGCGCCCCGTGTCGCGTCTGCGGTCATGGGGCGAGTAGAGCATGGGGGATGGGATGGGCCAAGCAGATGCGTCAGGCTTGGCGCGCCCGCCACTACCCCGGGGCCGCCGTCGTGCTCCGGCTTGACCGGAGCACCCATACCGACGTTTGCACCGGCGGAAGCATGGGCCCTCCGGTCAAGCCGGAGGGCGACAGCAGGATGGTCGCAGGGGTCGGTGAAGGTTCGGCGGGCCCTAAAGCCCCTTCTTCTTCGCCAGATCCGCCAGCTTCTTAAGCACGGTGAGGGTGCCCTTCAGCCGGTGCTCAGCGTTCGGCCAGTCGCGCAGGAAGACGACCTTGAAGTCGGGCCGCACCTTGGCCTGCGAGCCCTCGTTGGCGATCAGCTTCACGAGGCCCGAGGGGTCCGAGAACTCGTTGTTGCGGAAGGTGAGCACCACGCCCTTGGGGCCGGCATCCACCTTCTCCACATTGGCCTTGCGCGCGAGCGCCTTGATCTGGGTGAGCTTGAGAAGCTGGCCCACCTCTTCCGGCGTCGGGCCGAAGCGGTCCACCAGCTCGGCGCCGAAGGCGTCGATCTCGGCATCGTCCTGAATATCGGCGAGGCGGCGGTAGAGGGCGAGGCGGACGTGCAGGTCGCCCACATAATCCTCGGGGATCAGCACCGGCATGCCGATGGTGATGTTGGGCGACCACTTGTCGTCCACATAGTCGGTGATGCCGGCCTTGATGTGGGCGATCGCCTCCTGGAGCATCTCCTGGTACAGCTCGTAGCCCACTTCCTTGATGTGGCCGGACTGTTCGTCGCCCAGGAGATTGCCGGCGCCGCGGATATCGAGGTCGTGGCTCGCCAGCTGAAAGCCGGCACCCAAAGTCTCCAGCGATTGCAGCACCTTGAGCCGGCGCTCCGCCTGCACCGTCACGGGCTTGGTCGCCGGCACGGTGAAGATGGCATAGGCGCGCGCCTTGGCCCGGCCCACGCGGCCGCGCAGCTGGTAGAGCTGCGCGAGGCCGAACATGTCGGCCCGGTGGACGATGAGCGTGTTGGCGTTGGGTACGTCGAGGCCCGATTCCACGATGGTGGTGGAGAGCAGCACGTCGTACTGCCCATCGTAGAAGGCGGTCATGATGTCTTCGAGCGCGCCGGCGGCCAACTGGCCGTGGGCCACCGCCACCTTCACCTCGGGCACGGAAGCCGCGAGGAATTCCCGCACCTCGGCCAGATCCTCGATGCGCGGCACCACATAGAAGCTCTGGCCGCCGCGATAGCGCTCGCGCAGCAGCGCCTCGCGCACCACCAGCGGATCGAACGGCGTCACGAAGGTGCGCACCGCGAGGCGGTCCACCGGCGGGGTGGCGATGATGGAGAGTTCGCGCACGCCGGTCATGGCCAGTTGCAGCGTGCGGGGGATGGGCGTGGCGGTTAGGGTCAGCACATGCACCTCGGCGCGCAGCTGCTTCAGCCGCTCCTTGTGGGCGACGCCGAAATGCTGCTCCTCGTCCACGATGACGAGGCCGAGATCCTTGAAGGCGATGCCCTTGCCGAGCAGCGCGTGGGTGCCGACCACGATGTCCAGCGTACCGTCGGAAATGCCCTTCTTCACCGCCGTGAGGTCCTTGCCCGTCACCATGCGGGAGGCCTGGCCCACCTGAACTGGAAGGCCCTTGAAGCGGTCGGAGAAGGTCTTGAAATGCTGGCGCGCGAGGAGCGTGGTCGGCACCACCACCGCCACCTGCTTGCCGGAGAGCGCCACCGCGAAGGCCGCGCGCAGGGCGACTTCCGTCTTGCCGCAGCCCACGTCGCCGCACACGAGGCGGTCCATAGGATGGCCGGAGGCGAGGTCGTCCAGCACCGAGTCGATGGCGGCTTCCTGATCGTCCGTCTCCTCATAGGGGAAGCGGGCGCGGAACTCGTCGTAGAGGCCCATGGCCGGCACAAGCTTGGGCGCCTCGCCGAGCTGGCGCTGGGCGGCGATCTTGATGAGTTCGGACGCCATCTCGCGGATGCGCTTCTTCATCCGCGCCTTGCGCTGCTGCCAGGCGCCGCCGCCCAGCTTGTCGAGCTGGGCCTCCGTCTCCTCCGAGCCGTAGCGGCTCAGGAGTTCGAGATTTTCCACCGGCAGGAACAGCTTGTCGCCGCCGGAATAATGCAGCTCCAGGCAGTCGTGGGGGGCGCCCATGGCCTCCACGGTCTTCAGGCCGACGAAGCGGCCGATGCCGTGGTCGACATGCACCACGAGGTCGCCGGCGGTGAGCGCGGTCAGCTCGGTGAGCACGTCCTGCGGACGGCGCGCCTTGCGCTTGGGGCGCACGAGGCGGTCGCCGAGGATGTCCTGCTCGCCGATGACGGCGAAGTCCGGCGTCTCGAAGCCCGCCTCCAGCCCGAACACGGCGAGCGCCGCCTGATTCTTCGGGAGAGCCGCGAGGCTGTCGAAGCGGGAGATGGCGGCGCAGCCCTTCAGCCCGTGGTCGGCCAGCACCGTGCCGAGCCGCTCGCGCGAGCCCTCCGACCAGCCGGCGAGGATCACCTTCTTGGACTTCTGCAGGTCCCGCACATGGGCGATGGCGGCGTCGAAGACGTTGGCGTCCGGGTCCGCACGCTCGGCGGCGAAGGAGCGGCCCTGCACGCCGCCGAGGTCGATCACCCGCCCTGCCCCGCCGTCCGGCATGGCGAAAGGCGAGAGGCGGGCGAGGCGCATGCCGGCGAGGCGCTTCGACCATTCCGGGCCCTGCAGATAAAGCCGGTCCGGCGGCAGCGGATTGTAGATCGGTCCGCCGCTCAGGTCCTGCGCCTGCCGGCGGGCGTCGTAATAGTCGGCGATCTGGGCGATGCGCTCGCCGCCGGCTTCCTCGGCAAGGGGGTCGAGCAGCAGCGTTCCGCCTTCGAGATAGTCGAACAGCGTGTCCATGCGCTCATGGAACAGCGGCAGCCAGTGCTCCATGCCGGCGTGGCGGCGGCCCTCGCTCACGGCCTCATAGAGCGTGTCGCCCTTCTGCGCGGCGCCGAACTGGGCGATGTAGGCCATGCGGAAGCGGCGCATGGTGTCGGTGGTCAGCTGGAACTCGGCCATGGGGACGAGTTCGAGAGACCGCAGCTGGGACGTGGTGCGCTGGGTCTCGGGATCGAAGGCGCGGATGCTCTCCAGCGTGTCGCCGAAGAAATCGAGCCGGATGGGCGCGTCGAGGCCGGGCGGGAACAGGTCGATGAGGCCGCCGCGCACGGCATATTCGCCGGTGTCCCGCACGGTGGGGGTGCGCAGGAAGCCGTTCTGCTCGGCCCATTCGGTCACGCCATCGAGCGCGATGGCATTGCCCGGCGCCGCCACCAGCGATTGCGCCGCCACCAGCCCCTTGGCCGGCACACGCTGCACCGTCGCGTTGACGGTGGTCAGCAGCACGCTCGCCGCTCCGCCCTTGATGCGCGCGAGCTTGGCCAGCGCCGCCATGCGCCTCGCCACGATGGCGGCGTTGGGGGAGGCGCGGTCGTAGGGCAGGCAGTCCCACGAGGGAAAGG
>JAEWBL010000646.1 GCA_023391175.1 Pseudomonadota bacterium | reverse complement strand
AACTGGTTGGTCGCGAAATGGCGGACGCGCACGTCGATGGGCACCAGCTCGCCACGCTCGGCATAGCTCCAGGCCTCGTCGGTGTTGTGCAGGATGCGGGTTTCCGCCCCCAGGATCTTCGCGGTGGCCTCCCCGAGCCGGGCCTTGATGAAGGGGTCGTTCACCGCCGCGCCGACGGCCTGGTTCAGGTTCTGGCGCGGGCGCATGTGCTCGATGTAGAGATCGGCCATGCCGCGCGCCATGCCGACGATGACGGACGACACCGCCGCGTAGAACACGTAGAAGAACGGCATCTTGTAGAGGTTTTCCACGTGGCCGTGAGTCGCCTCGCCATAGGTGGCGATGACGTGGCTGCGATAGGACGGCACGAACGCCTCGCGCACCACCAGCTTCTTGCTGCCGGTGCCGGCAAGACCCACGACGAACCAGTCGTCCACGATCTCGAAATCGGATTTCTGCACCCAGAAGGAGCGGAACACCTGCTCGCCATTCTCCATGACGCGGCCGCCGAGGAAGGCGCCGCCTTCGGCATGGTCGCAGCCGCTGGAGGTGAGCCATTCGCCCTTCAGCACATAGCCGCCCTCCACCGCCGTCACGGTGCCGAAGGGGGCATAGGAGGAGGAGACGAGTCGGGTCGGGTCCTCGCCCCACAATTCATCGCCGCAGCGCGGATCGAGCAAGCCCACCTCGAACGGGTGGACACCGAGGACCATGACGTTCCACGCGCTGGAGGGGCAGCCGCGGGCAAGCTCCATCAGCACCCGATTGAGCACGTTGGGGCTCATCTCGTAGCCGCCCCAGCGCCGCGGCTGGAGGATGCGGAAGAAGCCGGCATCCCGGAAGGCATGGATGGTGGCGGCCGGCACCATGCGCGCCTTCTCCACCGCATCGGCCTGCTCGCGCAGCCAGGGAATCATGGCCGTCGCGCGGGCGACGATCTCGGTTTCGGTCGGGGTGCAGCTCGATCTGTCCAACATGCTGATTCTCCTGGCGTTCCTCGCTGGGGTCGCGTGCACGCTGTCAGCGTGGCTCGGCGCTCATGACGCCGTAGCCGGCGATCCACTCGTTGATCGGGCGGTAGTAGTCCTGGCGGGCGGTGTATCCGCCCCGCGCGGCGGCAAGGGCCGCGAAGGCGGCCACCCAGGTGCGCACCTCGTGGGTGGAGCGGCCGGCCTCGTGCGAGATGTCCTCAATGCTGAAGTCGTCCACGGCCTCGAGATTTCCGCCGAGCAGCAGATCCACGAAGGCCTGGTCCCATTCCGCGTTGAGCGGCGTCTGGGCGGAGAGTTCCGTGCCGTAAATCTTGCCTGCGGCGATGGTGCGTTCCTGCCGCGCCGCACGCGCTTCCGGCGTGGGGTTGCGGCCGCAGATGAGGAATTCCTCGATGGCTTCCGGCGCGCCTTCGAGCAGCGGCACCGGCGGCTCGTGGGAGAGGCCGCCCGTACCGACGATGAGCACGCGCTTGTCGAGGGTCGCGATGAACTCGCCAACCACCTCGCCGAGGCGGCGTACCCGCCGATAGGGCGCAAAGGGCGGCGCCACAGAATTGATGATGATGGGGATGACCGGATAGCGGGTCAGGCTGCCGGTCAGTTCCTCAAGCGTCTGCGTGCAGCCGTGATCCACCTGAAGGCGGTGCGAGAGCGAGACGTCCACGTCATGGTCGAGGACGAAGCGGGTCAGCTGGAGCGCGAGATCCCGCGCCACCGAGAGTGACCCCGGCAAAGTCATGTAATCGGCGACGGACTCCGCCGCCGTTGCGATGACGAAGGGCGGCATGAGATCGTAGAAGAGGCCGTTATAGTGGTCTGGCGCGAAGATCACGATCAGCTCGGGATCGAATGCTTCCACTTCGGCGCGGGCGCGGGCCAGCACGGCATCGACTTCCGCAATCACCTCTGGCGCAGGATCGTTGAGGCCGCGCAGAGGCGTGTGCGAGAGGCACTTGAGCATGATGGTCATGATGGCTCCCTCGACCTTGGAAGCTGCAGGCCAACGACAGCGCGTGGCCAGCTCCCCCCTCCAGGTCGCGTTCTTCATTTTGAGTGGCTGCACTGTAGGGGCGGCCGAGGCGGAGACGGAACTTCAAACCACCCGAGTGTGCACCTGGTGCACATCGTTGATTTCAAATACCCTTCGGCGATAAATTGAAAGCCTCGGAGAGATCCGAGCGCCGCGAAGATTGAGGTTTGGCGCGCTTTTGCGTCCATCGCCGGGGGCGGCGTCGGGGCTTCGCTCGATCGCGCCGAGCGCTTTGCACCTGGACTGTGCTGGCGGGAAAGTCGGGAGCGAAACCAGATGGCGGAGGCAAGCCGCTACAAGCACGTCCGGGGCCTGAGCCGGGGGCTCGCGCTCCTCAATGCCCTCAACCGCACGGATGGGGGCGCGAACGTCGCGCGCCTTGCCGAACTGACCAAATTGCATCGCACTACCGTGCAGCGGCTGCTTGAGACGATGCAGACGGAGGGGTACGTCCGGCGCAGCGAGTCCGATGATCGTTACTGCCTGAACCTTCGGGTGCGCGAACTAAGCGAGGGCTTTCGCGACGAGCATTGGATCTCCGCCCTCGCCTCGCCCTTGCTCGGGCAGTTGCTGCGGGAGGTCGGCTGGCCGACGGACCTCTGCACCTTCGACGTGGACGCCATGGTGGTGCGCGAGACCACCCACCGCTTCAGCAAGCTCTCCTTCCACCGCTCCATGATCGGCCGGCGCCTGCCGATGCTCCAGACGGCGAGCGGCACTGCCTATCTCGCCTTCTGTCCCGAAGATGAACGCGAACGCATCATCGATTTCCTCGCCCGACAGCCGCGGATGGAATGCCGGCTGGCCCGCGATCGGACGGCGGTGAACGATCTCCTCGCCCGGGTGACGCAGCAAGGCTATGGCCACAACCACATGAACTGGACGGAAGAACCGAAGATGGCCGGGATCGCGGTTCCGATCCGGGGGGCGCAAGGCCTTCTGGGCTGCCTCAGCGTCGTCTATATCGCGTCGGCCATGACGACTGCGGTCGCGGCCTCGCGCTATCTGGAATCGTTGCGCAAGGTCGTGAGATCCCTCGAAGTCGAGACCATGAAGGCGGACGGTGTGTAGGGGATTCCGACTGGCGATCCGACCAAGTGCGAACGTCAGCCCGAATTCAGTCCCCATTGCTTTCCAAGGCGGAGCCAAGCGCCGCCAGCAGGGCACGTGTCGTCTTTACATCTTCAGCCGGCATGGTGGCCGAAAGGGCATCGATCCACTTCGCCTGCGCCTTCATCAGCCTGCGATAAGCGTCAGCGCCTTGGGCGGTGGGGGCGAGCAGCTTGGCGCGGGCGTGCCGCGGATTGGGATGGTATGCCACGAGCCCGCCGCGCACCATGTCATCAGCGAGCCGCTGGACGTTCTGCCGCGTCTGTGAGAGACGCCGCGCCACATCGGCGACGGTCGCAGGCTCCTGGACGATCACCCCCATCACCTGCCATCGCGCAGCCGTCAGACCGAAGGGCCCGCTGAGTCTGTTGCCGGCCTCCACCAGCCGGTTGCCGGCTTGGAGGATGTCCCAGACCAGGCGGCTCAGTTCTTCGTTCTTTCTGCGATCCAGGACGCCCTCCCCCATCACATATGCGAGTTGACAATAGGTTGTCATGTATGTGATTGACAATATGTTGTCAATGAGGGCCGCCATCCATGACTCCCGCCGAACTCGTGCGATCCCTCTATGAGAATTGCCTCAATCCGCGCCGCCTCGATCGCCTGCCGGAATATTTGTCGGACACCTTCGTGGGGTCCAATGGCGAACAGGGCCCGATCGGGTTTCGGCAGACCGTCGAACGGATGGTCGCAGCCTTTCCCGACCTACGCTTCGAAATCGAGGATCTGTTTGAAGCTGGCGAAAAGGCCTGCGTCCGCTGGCGTTTTGAGGCGGCGCAGCTTGGGCCGCTGTCCGGCTTCGCCCCGACCGGAAAGGTTGCGGTTCAGCAGGGCATTGCCATTTACGAGGCCAGCCAAGGCAAGCTCACGCGGGCATGGTTGCAGGTGGACCGGCTGGGCGTTCTCATGCAGATCGGTGCCGTGAAGCTCGGATGAAGCATGCGGCGGAGAATCCCCGCCCCTTGCTACGCCATCGTCTCCAGCCGCAGCAACGCGCCGGCGACTGCGACGCGCAGCCCTTCCACCTCGTCCGCGAGTTGGGCGTTCCGTTCCATGAGCCGGACCGTTTTCCCACGATCATCATCGCCGCCAACCCGTACGCAGGAACGGCGACAGCCAGCGTGTCGACGATGTCAGGAGGTCCCGTATTGCTTGATCTTTGCGTAGAGACTGCTGCGCGACAGACCCAAAAGTCTGGCCGCCTCCTGCTTGTTGCCGGCCGCCTGTTTTAGCGCGTCGGCAATCATGGAGCGCTCCAGCCTCGCGACGGCACCGGCGAGATCAAGCACCGGCGACGCTTCGCTCTCGTCCGCGACGGATGGGAGTACGTCCGCGACATGGCTCGCCTCGATCCGCGCGCCGTCGCTGCGGACATAGATCTGCTCGATGACGTTGGAGAGCTCGCGCACATTGCCGGGCCAGTCGTGGCGCGCCAGCCGCGCGACGGCGGCCGCCGTCAGCGGACGCACGGCCACGCCGAAGGCGGCCGCGGTCTGCTCGCTGAAGCGGGTGGCCAGCAGTTCCACGTCTCCCGCCCGCTCGCGCAAGGGCGGCAGGTGGATGGGCAGCACGTTGAGCCGGTAATAGAGATCCTGCCGGAACGTCCCCGCACGCACCATGTCGGCCAACGGGCGGCTGGTGGCGGCGATGATCCGCACGTCCACACGCGACGGCTGGTTGGAGCCGACGGGCTCCACCTCTCCATCCTGCAGCGTACGCAACAGCTTCGCCTGCAGGGCGAGCGGCATGTCGCCGATCTCATCGAGAAACAGCGTGCCCTCATGGGCGATCTGGAACTTGCCGGGCCGCGGCTGGCGGGCGGCGCCGGTGAAGGCGCCCGGCGCGACGCCGAAGAATTCCGCCTCCAGCAGGTTCTCCGGCACGGCCGCCACATTGATGGCCACGAACGGCCGGCTCATGCGCTTGGAGGCAGCGTGGATGGCATGCGCGGCCATTTCCTTCCCCGTGCCGGTCTCGCCCAGGAGCAGCACGGCAGACCCGACCTCGCCCGCCCGGCGCAGCAGGCGCGCCAGTTGCCGCATGGCGGGGCTCGCACCCAGGATGTGCTCGGCGGTGAAGCGCACGGCCCGCTTGGCGGAGAAGGCCTGCTCCATCCGCGCGAGGCGCGACTGCATCTGATGGAGCCGCTCGGCGATGGGCTTGAGATAGGGAATGCTGTCCTTCAGGGCGAAAGCGATGGCACCGATGATCGCGCCCGTCTCGTCCCGCAGCGGCAGCCGCGTCACCAGAAGCCAGCGATCGCCGTACTGGATGATGTCCAGGGGATGGGGCTGGCCGGTCTCCACCACCTCGCGCATTCGGCTATGGGGGATGACGCGCTCGATCTCCTGCCCCACGAGTTCGGCAAGGTCCGGCTTGCCGAGCAGCGCCAGCTGGCCTTCGCTGAACCAGACGACCCGGGACTCGCGATCGACCAGGGTCGCCCCGTCGATCATGCCCTCCACCACGCCCAGAAGGGCTCTTGCAGAGGCGAAGCATTCGTCGGTGATGGTGGTCATGGCGGCCATCCGGAGGATGCGTGTCCAATTATCTGGAAAGCTCTGTCGCTCAACTGGACATCAGGCGGAGCGTCGGGTGTCAACCGTCGATGTGAGCACCGGGCCGCCTGATGCCGTCAATGCTGCGGCGGACGCGTCCGGATTGTTGGACAAAAGCGGCATTGAGCTTGGCCGGACAGCCCGCGCAACGTCTTGATTTTGCGACCTCCGCGCCTCGCCCTCTCCGCTGGCACGCGCCTTGCGCAGGGAAAAGGCAAAACAGATCGCCCGCACTGGCGGGCGCGCAAGACATCGGGATGAAATGCAGCCGAAGAGGATCGCCGTCATTGGCGCCGGCCTGATGGGCCATGGCATCGCGCAGGCGTTCGCTGGCGCCGGACTGCCTGTTTCCATTCACGACGCGGATCCGGCGCGGCGCGCCGGCGTTCCCGACCGCATCCGCAAGAGCCTCGACGAACTGGGAGCCGATCCCGCCGCCGCCGACCGGGTCACGCCCGCCGACACGCTTGCCGCGGCGGTTGCCGGTGCCGACGTGGTCATCGAGGCGGTGCCGGAAGATCTTGAGCTGAAGAAGCAGGTGTTCGCCGAGATCGAGGCTGCCGCCCCGCTTCACGCGCTGATGGCCAGCAACACCTCGGTCATTCCCATCACGCAGATCATGGCCGGACTTACCCACCGGCGACGGGCGATGGGCACGCACTGGTGGAACCCGCCGCACCAGATCCCCCTCGTGGAGGTGGTGCAGGCGGAGGATACCGGCGAGGACGAGGTCGCGGCCATGATGGCGCTCCTTGCCGGCATCGGAAAAAAGCCGGTGCATGTGCGCCGGGACGTGCCTGGCTTCATCGGCAACCGGTTGCAGCACGCCATGTGGCGCGAGGCCATCGCGCTGGTTCAGGCTGGCGTCTGCGATGCCGCGACCGTGGACGAGGTGGTGAAGGAGAGCTTCGGCCGGCGCCTTGCGGTGCTGGGGCCGCTGGAGAATGCCGACCTTGTCGGCACGGACCTGACGCGCAGCGTCCACCGCTATGTGCTTCACGACCTCGATCGCACCCCTGGGCCCCTTCCGCTGCTGGAAGAGCTGGTCGCCGCCGGCCGCCTCGGCATGAGGTCCGGCGGGGGATTCCGGGACTGGACCGAAGCGGAGGCGCAGGCGGTGCGCACGCGCCTTGCGGACCATCTGCGCCGGTTCGAGGTTCACGACACATGAGAGAGAGCACGCCATGAAAGGCCGCAACGCCATCGTCACCGGCTCCACCTCCGGCATCGGGCTCGCCATCGCGCGGGCTCTTGCCGCCGAGGGCTGCAACGTGATGCTGAACGGGCTCGGCGACCCCGGAGAGATCGAGGCCGTCCGTGCCGATATCGCCGCGTCAACCGGTACGAAGATCGCCTATCACGGCGCCGACGTGAGCCGGCCGGCCGAAGTCCGCGCGCTGGTCGCGGGGGCACGCGCGGACCTCGGCCCCGTGGACATCCTTGTGAACAATGCCGGCATCCAGCATGTCTCGGCGCTGGCGGACTTTCCGGACGAGCAGTGGGACCGCCTCGTCGCGGTGAACCTCTCCGCGGCCTTCCACGCGAGCAAGGCGGTGATCGGCTCCATGACGGAGCGGCGCTTCGGCCGCATCGTCAACATTGCCTCTGTGCTCGGACTTGTCGGCGCACCGCACAAGGCGGCCTACGTGGCCACCAAGCACGGCCTCGTGGGGCTCACCAAGTCCATCGCCATCGAGGTGGCGGAGACCGGCGTCACCTGCAACGCCGTCTGCCCGGGCATGGTGATGACGCCCATCATCGAGATGCAGGTGGCCGACCAGGCGAAGGTCACGGGCCTGTCGCCCGAGGACGTGGTGAAGGAGGTG
>JAEWBL010000594.1 GCA_023391175.1 Pseudomonadota bacterium | reverse complement strand
CGGTGCAGCCCTTCTATGCCGGCCTCCTGGCCAAAGACTGCGGCCTTTCCGTCGCCTTCACCCAGGACGGAGATACGGTTACCCTGACCGCGGCCTGATCGGACCGAGGATATGGCTCCATGAGCCTTGCCGCCCGGCTTCTCCTTTTTGTCGCGCTGCTCTGCAGCGCGCTGGGGCTGGCGGCTGCGGCGAGCGGCGCCGCTTTCGCCCGCCTCGGCTGTCATCATGAAGCAGCGCAGGACGCGCCAGCGTCGAGTTCTCGTGAGGCTATCGCCCCCGTGGCGGCGCCCCTGGCGGCTTCCTTTCGGCCCGAACCGTCCGGCTCATTGCATCGAATAGCGCGGCCTGTCGTGACGCCGCGCCTTTCCCATGCGGGCGGCGCCTCGGTGCCCTCGGGCGCGTCCTGTTGCATCGGCAACGGCTGCCTGATGTCCTGCCACTGGGTCGCGCCAGCGCTTGACCTCGCGCCGCGGCCGGACGGAGCCGGCCAGCGTCTCTGCCCCGCGCCCTCGCCCGAGCGGCCCGCCCTGGGGCCGGAAGTCCAGCTCCCGCCGCCCCGACACCGCGCCTGACGGCCACGGCGCCGGCCGAAGGCGCCGGAACGGACAATCCATCGAACAGGAGAGACCCCATGCGGTCCCGCATTTTCGCGGCGCGCCTTCGCGCGGCCTTGCCCTTCACCTTCGCTGCCGTCGTTGTGGCCGGCTTTCTGTCCATCAGCCCGGCGGCGGCCCAGTCGACCATGCCCGGCGGAGCGATGATGCACGACATGCAGACCATGCCCCACGCCACGGGCGGTCAGGCCTCGACGGCGGCCGACACCCCCTCCACGGCCGCGTTCAAGGCCGCCGGGGCGCAGATGCACAAGGACATGGACATCGCCTATTCCGGCGATGCCGACGTGGACTTCGTGCGCGGCATGATCCCCCACCACGAGGCGGCCGTCGCCATGGCCAAGGTGGAACTCGCCTTCGGCAAGGATCCCGAAATCCGCAAGCTCGCGGAGGGGATCATCAAGGCGCAGGAGGAGGAGATCGCCTTCATGAAGGCCTGGCTCGCCCGCGCCGAGGCCCGCGCGCCGGCGAAGAAGTAGCCGAAGCCCCGAAATAGAAGTGACCCGCAAACGCAAGAGGCCCCGCCGGAGCGGGGCCTCATGACGCATAGAAAGGGAAAGGGCAGTCAGGTCAGACGGCGATGCGCTCGGCACCGGGCATGGGCTCGCGCAGCACATAGCCGCGGCCCCAGACCGTCTCGATGTAGTTCTTGCCGGCGGACGCGTTCGCCAGCTTCTTGCGCAGCTTGCAGATGAACACGTCGATGATCTTCAGCTCGGGCTCGTCCATGCCGCCGTAGAGATGGTTCAGGAACATCTCCTTGGTGAGGGTGGTGCCCTTCCGGAGCGAGAGCAGCTCCAGCATCTGATATTCCTTGCCGGTGAGGTGGACGCGGTTGCCCTCCACCTCGACGGTCTTGGTATCCAGGTTGACGATGAGGTCGCCGGTCTGGATCACCGACTGGGCATGGCCCTTGGAGCGCCGCACAATGGCGTGGATGCGCGCCACCATTTCGTCCTTGTGGAAGGGCTTGGTCAGGTAGTCGTCGGCGCCGAAGCCGAAGCCCTTTACCTTGTCTTCGGTATTGGCGAGGCCCGACAGGATGAGGATGGGCGTCTTCACCTTCGCCACGCGAAGGGAGCGCAAGACCTCAAAGCCGGACATGTCGGGCAAATTCAGGTCGAGAAGGATGATATCGTATTCGTAGACCTTGCCGAGGTCCACGCCTTCCTCACCGAGGTTGGTCGTATAGACGTTGAAGCTCTCGGTCTTCAGCATCAATTCGATGCCTCGGGCCGTAGCACTGTCGTCCTCGATGAGCAAGACGCGCATGGCTATCCCTTTCCTCGCAACTAGCCGAAAGGCGGCGGCGCCGACTTTCGTTGCTCGGCCATCGGGGTGATTCGCGTTACGTGTGTAGAATCGTTAACAGAACTCGATTCCTGCCCACAAGAGTCTGCGGAAAAATCTTTGTGCATGGGAGTCAAGACTGACTCCATTTCAGGCACTTAAGGTTTTTCCACAGCCCCACGCAAACCGCCCGACCACCCCTCGCCCGAGCCCCTTGATCCGGCGTCCGGCTGAGCGCGCGGCGGCGCATCACCCGAACCGTAGCGTCATCATTAACGAAGGCGGTAAACGATTGGTTGCCGACGGGGCGGTTCGCACGATTTTCCCGCTACGGCGACGCCGGAGGTAAGGAAAGGGCAACCAGCACAGGACATTCTCATCGCCCGGAAGCCCCGGCGCACATGGCCAGCCGACTATGGCGGACAAACATGGGCAGGCACCGAGGGGCTGCGTCATAAGTACCGGAGTAGACGCCGATGAAGTCGCGTGACCCCCTGATCCGTGCCAAGCGGTTCCAGATCGACGATGCGCGCCGGCGCCTCGTGCAGATCGATACGATGATCGCCGAGTTCGAGCGCATGGCCCAGGATCTGGACCGCGACATCGCCGCCGAGGAGGCGCGCTCCGGCATCACCGATCCGCGGCACTTCGCCTATCCCCCGCTCGCGCTCGCCGCCCGCACCCGCCGCGACAACCTGCGCCGCTCGGCGGATGACCTCAAGGTGCAGCAGGACGAGGCCAAGGCCACGCTGACAGAGGCCGAGGCCGACCTCGCGCTGGTGGAGGCGGCCGGAGAGATGGACCGTTCCGCGCGTGTGGACAACGCGACCCGCCGCCCGCCACTCAGGCCTAACGCGCCGGTGCGCTTCTGAGCGCGGTATAGCTTAAGTTTCAAAGGGGTACGCAGGTAGCCGTTGCTGCGGTGCAGAACACGATTTCTCCCATCCGCGGCCGGTTCCTGCAACCTTGAGGCTTCCATTCGGGTCTGCCGCTCCGGTAGCTTCTGCTCGGCCAAACCCCGAGCACGAGTGTTCCGTGACTCCCCACCGCAAGGTCCATGCCCTCGTCGACGCGGTTGCCGCCGGCGATCTGCGCGCATTCGAGGAGCTTTATCGGCTGACCAGCCCGAAGCTCTACGGCATCGTGCTGCGCCTTCTGCGCCGCCCGGAGCTTGCCGCGGAAGCCGTGCGGCAGGCCTACCGGCGCGTGCGCTCCGAGGCGCATACCCTTCGGCAGAACGAGGACCCCGTGTGCTGGATGGTCTCCATCGCCCGGGGCTGCGCCCTGGACATGGCCTGGCAGCGGCCGGTGGGCGACGCCTTCGAGCCGTTCGACGCCGCCCAGCGCGGCAACGATCCCATCGCCTCGCCCCACCGCAGCCCGGCCTTGACGCGCCTCCTCACCTGCCTCGGCCGGCTGCCGGAAGAGCGGCGGCGGATGCTGCTGCTCGCTTTCTATGACGGCTGGAGCTACGAGGCGTTGTCGGTCTATTTC
>JAEWBL010000570.1 GCA_023391175.1 Pseudomonadota bacterium | reverse complement strand
TTCTGGTGGAGCAGAACATCGCCATCGCCTCGAGTGCGACCAGCCGGGCCTATGTGATGGCGACCGGGCGGGTCGCCCACGAGATCGGCGACGGCCACTGGCCCCGCTTCATGGCCGACGAGAAACTGGTGAGCGCCTATCTGGGCCATCATTAAGGGGGCCACCCACCAGTGTGACAGTTGGTCCGGCCATACCGTCAATGTGCGCGGGGCTTATTCGGCCGCGGCTTGCGAGGTGACGTTCGTATCGTCGTGGGGCTCGACCAGTGAGACGCCTTGCCATTTTCCAGTCGTCACGAGAACATTCACCGTATGGTGCAGTTCAAGAGCGACGGCTGACGCCGCCGGAGACAGTAGGTCTCTAGATATCGAATAGAGATAGTTTCGGCGATTGAGCGTCGCATCGGTGATGCGTATGGCGCGCCAGTTTCGGCCATGTTCGGTTTCATGGTGCAGCGCGGACATCGGTTTGATGGTGACGCCCATGCCGTCATAGACGCATTTCATCAGGAGTGTGAGCGAGTCGATCTCAGCGACGACATGCGGGGTGAGATCGCGGCGATCGAATTCCGCAACGATGCGGCGACGCAGTCCGTGTGTGCCGGTCGGCAGAATGAGCGGCAGTTTGGCGACATCAGTGACCGAGATGCTGACCTGGTCTTCCGGCACATGAGTGCTGTGCCGTGGCAATAGAAGAAATAGCTCCTCGTCCAGCAACGGAATCGCATCGAGCTTGGACGAAACGTCGCTTGTGAACAGGATCGCAAGATCCAGCTGTCCGAGCCGCATCATCTGCGCGATATGCCCGCTCATGCCCTCAACCACATTGAGCAGGACGCCCGGATACTTTTCATGGATGCACCGCATCAGCGGCAAGCCCAGCGCAACCAGTGTTGTCGATGGAAGTCCGAGCGAGACCATGCCGCGGACGACACCTGTGTCCTGGCGCGCAATCGACAGGGCCTGGTCAAGCTGGCGCAACATGAAGCGCGCGTGGTGATAGAGCGCGAGCCCGTTTTCGGTTGGGGTGACGCCGCGCGCGGAGCGATTCAGCAGCGGCTTGCCGACTTCGTCCTCCAGCTTGGCAAGCTGCTGGCTTAGCGCTGGCTGAGCCACGAACAGGCAACGCGATGCCTTTGACAGGCTCCCGCTTTCGACGATCTGGGCAAAGTACCGCAGCTGGCGCAGATCCATGGGGCACCGGGCATATGAGGAGTTCGGCCAAGGGATATAGGTGCTGCTTATAGCACCCAATGTAAATCGGTATTTTCGCTTATGCCCAATCGGCTCTAAGCCGCAAAGGAACGAGAAAACGGGGAGTTGAAGCAATGGCAGATGCCGCGGCGCCGCACATTACGGCCGCTTTGCCTGCCTGCCGGCTGTTGATCGGCGGCCAGTGGACGGAAGGCGCGTCCGCTGTGGCCGCGATGGACAAGTACCGCCTTGAGCCGTGCATGTATGTGCAACTGCCGTCTCGCCAACAGGTGTCGGAGTGCGTTGCTGCGGCCGATGCGGCCTTTCAGGCCAGCACACTCACTCCCTATGCGCGCGGGGCCATCCTCGATCGTGCCGCCGCGTTGATCGAGCAGCGGGCGGAAGAGCTTGCCGACGTGCTGGGCAAGGAGGCGGGCTTTCCGCGCCGCGATGCCATGGGCGAGGTCCGGCGCACCGCGGTCACATTCGGGCTCTCCGCCGAGGAAGCTCGCAACTTTCGCGGCCAAACGGTTCCCATCGAGGGCGCGGCCGGCCAGGCCGGGCGGCTCGGCTTCACCCTGCGCGTGCCGCTCGGGGTCATCTGTGCCATCACGCCGTTCAACGCGCCGTTGAACACGGTCGCCCACAAGGTCGGCCCCGCGCTGGCCGCCGGCAACGCCGTGGTCCTGAAGCCATCGCTGCATACGCCTATGTCGTCCTGCATCATGGCCGAGTGTCTCCTCGAAGCGGGACTTCCCTCGGGCTTGATGTCGGTCCTCCATGGGGATGCCGAGGTCGCGCAATGGCTGCTCCAGGAGCCGCTGGTGCGTTTCTACGCCTTCACTGGCAGCACCGAGGTGGGACGGTCGATCCAGGCGGCCGCCGGCCTGCGGCGCACGCAGATGGAACTCGGTTCGATCGCCCATTGCATTCTCTGCGAGGACGCCGATCTCGACGTCGCGCTGCCGAAGGTGATCAACGCCAGCTATCGCAAGGCCGGGCAGGTCTGCACCTCGATCCAGCTCCTGTTGGTGCAGCGGCCTCTGATGGAGCCCGTGATCGATCGCCTGGTGCCGATGGTGAAGGCGCTGCCATACGGCGATCCGGCCGATGACAGGACGGTGGTCGGGCCAGTGATCAGCGAAGCATCGGCGCGGCGCATCGAAGCTTGGATCCGACACGCGGTCGATCACGGTGCGCGTCTCCTGGCGGGCGGCAAACGCGAGGGCGCCGTCGTTCCGCCGGCCCTACTCACCGACGTCCAGTCGAACACGCCACTCGGCTGCCAGGAAGTGTTCGGACCCGTGCTCTGCGTCGCGCCGTTCGATTCGATGGACGAGGCGATCGCGCGCATCAATTCCACGCCGTTCGGCCTGGCCGCCGGCATCTTCACCAAGCGTATCGATGTTGCGATGCAGGCCGCCCTCAAGCTGCAGGTGGGCGGCGTCCACATCAACGAGACGCCGAGTTCTCGTGTCGACGTCATGCCCTATGGCGGCTCCAAGGACAGCGGCTTCGGGCGGGAAGGCCCGCACTACGCGATCCGCGAGATGAGCGAAGAACGCATGATCACCATCTTGGCCTGAGATGCTTGGCGGCCGAGAACCATAGGAAAAAGTTATGGCAAAAATGAAGGGTGGCGAAGTCATCGCCGAGTATCTTGTCAAGCAGAACGTGCCCTTCGTCTTTGGGATCTGCGGACACGGTAACGTCGGCATCCTGGACGCGCTGCACGCCGTACGCGACAAGGTCAAGCTGGTGTCCCCGCGTCATGAACAGTGCGCCGGGCATATGGCGGACGCATATTTCCGCGTGAAGCATCAGCCCGTCGCCACGCTGACATCGACCGGGCCGGGGTCGGCCAACATGGTCATGTCGCTCGCGACGGCGCTGGCGGATTCCTCCACCTTCATGGCCATCACCGCCAACGTGCCGACCTCCCAGGCCAATCGCGGGCCGTTCCAGGAGCTGTACGCGCATAACCAGGCCGACTTCGCCCAGGTTCTTCGCCCGGTGGTGAAGCGCTCGTTCCAGCCCAGCCGCGTCGACATGCTGCCCCTGGCGCTGCGTCAGGGCTTCGATACCATGGTCACGGGCCGCCCCGGACCGGTCAACCTCGACATCCCCTATAACGTTTTCCAGGAGGAAGACGACGTCGAGCTTCCGCCCCGGTCCCATGTGCATGGGGGGCACCGTCCGAGCGCCAGCGCTGACGATGTGGCGGCGGCCCTCGATCTCCTGTCGCGCGCGAAGCGTCCCGTCTTCTTCATCGGCCACGGCACGACGCTCGCGGAAGCCGGCCCCGAGATCGCGGAGTTGCAGCACAAGCTGGGCATTCCGGTCATCACGTCGCCGAATGGCATGGGTTGTGTTCCCGCCGATGACCCCCTCACGCTCGGCTTCATCGGTCGAAATGGGGCCTATCCGGCGAACCAGGCCGGCCGTTTTGCGGATCTGGTGATCTGCATCGGCACGCGCTTCGATGATCGCTCGTCGTCGAGCTGGCATCCCGGCTATTCATGGAATTTCCCGAACACAAAGCTGCTGCAGGTCGATATCGATCCGGCCGAGCTCGGCCGCAACTACCCGCCGACCCTCGGCATCATCGCCGACGCCAAGGCGTTCGCCGCCCAGATGATTGCCGCGCTGCCGGAGCGCCCCGAGATCACCCGCGAAGCCTTTGCGCCATGGCGCGAGGACGTGGCAAAGTGGGTTGCCGAGTGGGAGGCGTTCGTGCGCCCCAACTTCAGTTCGGTGACGACGCCGATCCGGCCGGAATATGTCGTCGGCGCCCTGCTCGACGTCCTGCCCGACGATGTCATCCTCTCGCTCGATTCCGGTGTGCACCACAACTGGTTCATGCAGTTCTGGAAGCCCAAGCGCTCGCAGAGCATGCTGAACAGCTGGGGCTATTCGTCGATGGGCTTCGGCGTCTGCGGCATCCTCGGTGCGCAGCTGGCGGCGCCCGATCGTCCCTGCGTGGCGGTGGTCGGCGACGGCGGCTTCATGATGGCGCCCTACGTGGTCGCCACGGCGGTCGAATATGACCTGCCCTGCATCTGGATCGTGTGGAACAACTTCGCCTGGGGTGCCATCCGCGACCTGCAATACGGCCTGTTTGAAGGCCGCGAACTCGGCACCGCCTTCTACAAGGGCAACCAGGGCCCCGGCGGCGATCGTTACAATCCCGACTTTGCGGCCTGGGCGCGCGCCTGCGGCGCCGACGGCGTGACCGTCACCCGCAGCGAGGATCTGCGTGGCGCCGTCGAGGCGGCGATCAAGAACCGTCGCCCCTGTGTGATCGACGTGCATGTCGATTCGGATGTGCGGCCACCGTCGACCGGCACATGGGAATTGCCCCCCATCCCCTTCAAAGAACCGATTTTCGGCAAACCCCACCGCACGACCTGAAGCAAAACACAAAACAACACGGGAGGAGAACCAACATGACGAAAAGTCCTACTCAGCGAAGAGCCTTCATCGGTGCCATTGCCGGTGCCGTGG
The DNA here is from genome assembly GCA_023391175.1 of Pseudomonadota bacterium. Taxonomy (GTDB): domain Bacteria; phylum Pseudomonadota; class Alphaproteobacteria; order Rhizobiales; family Xanthobacteraceae; genus Xanthobacter. Next base: position 4,049 of record JAEWBL010000570.1, on the reverse strand, counting down.
CGCTCTCAACCTTGGGCCTTGGGGCTGCTTATGCGCAGTCCGCAGAGCCCATCCGCATTGGCCTGATCTACTCGAAACAGGGTCCCGGCGCCGCCATCGGCCAGTATCTGCAGCGCGGCAGCGAACTCGCCGTGGAGCAGGCCGGCGGCAAGGTGCTCGGTCGTCCCATCGAGCTGGTGTGGCTCGACGAGCCCAATCCGCAAGTTTCCCAGCAGAACATGCAGAGGCTGGTTGACGAGAGCAAAGTGGTTGCCGTCGTCGGTGGCAACTACAGCTCGTCGGCGCTGGCGATGATGAGCGTCGCCAATCGCGAGAAGATCCCGCTGATCCTGACCGGCGCTGCGGCCAGCGAGATCACCGGCAAGAGCTGCAGCCGCTATACATTCCGGACCCAGGCGACCGTGCCGGTCCAGATGGAAGGCCTGATGCCTTACGTCTCGCAGATCGGCAAGAAGGTCTACTTCATCACGGCGTCCTATGCCTTCGGGCAGGACATTCTCCGCGCCTCGCGCGCCCTGCTCAAGAAAGTGGGCGCAACTGAAGTTGGCGTGGATGAAGTTCCGATCAATACCGCCGACTACAGCTCCTACATCCTGAAGATTCGCCAGGCGAAGCCTGATGTCGTCGTCGGCGGCCTCGTGGGCGGCGATTTCTCGAACTTCCTCAAGCAGTGGAACGAGATGGGGATGAAGGACAAGATCCCCTACGCCGCCATCGCCGTGACCGATACCGATTTCTGGGACGTCGGTGCCCAGGCGTCGACCGGAATCTACGTGAAGCCGTGGTATTACAACAATCCCAAGAATACGGCGGCGGAGAAGAAAATGACCGCCGATTTCGAGAAGAAGTATCACGAGCCGCCATCCGATAAGACGTGGTCGGGCTGGATCGGTATGCGTGCCCTGCTCGAATCGATCGAGGCCGCCAAGTCCACCGATCCGAAGGCGATCGTGACCCAGCTGGAGAAGTGGAAGAATGCCGAAGAGGCCTTCCCATTCTTCTTCCGTGAATGGGATCACCAGATGGTGCGCCCCGCCGTCATCGTCGGCGTCAAAAAGCAGATCACCGACAAGTGGGACTATTTCGACGTTCTGAAGAATACGTCCGACTCTGCAGCCAGTACGGAGACGGCGTTCGGCACCAAGGAAGAGGTTGGCTGCAACATGCCGCCTCTCTGAGCCGGCAGGTCGCGCGCCGCCCTGTTTCGTCGCAGCTTCCGAACGGATGGAAACATGCTTGACACCCTCGTCTCACAGACGGCCAATGGTCTCGTCCTTGGCTTCATCTACGTCCTGATTGCCGTGGGACTTTCCATCACGTTCGGACTGCTCGGCGTGATTAATTTCGCGCACGGCGCGTTCTTTGCGCTCGGTGCCTACGCGGCCTGGCAATTGTTTCAGCTGTTCGGCTGGCCGGCGGTGATCTTTGCACCGCTCCTGGTCGGCTTGGTGGGCATGCTCGTGGAGGTGACGATCATCCGTCGCCTCTACGGCAAGGAGCCGTTGCTGAGCCTGATCGTGACGTTCGCGCTTGCTCTGCTGATCGAAGCGCTGATCCGCTATATCTGGGGGGCGGATGGCAAGCCCTTCAACGCGCCGCCCGCCCTGCTCGGGGTCGTCGAGGCCGGGCCGCTGCTGATCACAAAGTATCGCGTCGCTGTGCTCGGTGCCACCATCGCGACCCTGCTCGGCCTGTGGGCCTTTCTGGCCTGGACGCCGTATGGCCGGGTTCTGCGCGCCGGCAGCCGGGATCCCGAAATGGTGGAACTGCTGGGCATCAACCTGCCGCGCGTTCTCACGGCGGTGTTCGGCCTCGGCTGCGGGCTCGCCGCCATTGCCGGCGTCCTTGCCGCCCCGCTCTGGACGGTCTCGCCCTCGATGGCGGCGAATGCGGTGATGCCGGCCTTTGTCGTCGTCGCCATCGGCGGTCTCGGATCGTTCCGGGGCGCGGTCGTGGCCGGGCTCGCCGTCGGAATCGTCACGTCACTGACGATCCAGTTCAAGCCCGAGGCTGCCGCAGCTTCGATGTACGTCCTCATGTTTGCAATCATGCTGCTTCGGCCGCGCGGCCTGTTCGGCGAGCGCTGGGAGCGATTCGAATGAGAAATGGTCGCTCAATTCCTTACCGCCTTTGGGACCACCCCATCTTCATCATGACGGTGGTGCTGATCGCGGCAACGGGCATCGCGCTCGCCACGGGCATGCCGATCCATCGCATCACCCAGATCGCCATCTACACGCTCTATGCCGGCGGGGTGAATTTCCTGATCGGCTATGTTGGACTGGTCCCGTTCGGTGCCTCGTTCTTCTTTGGTTGCGCCAGTTACGCGCTTGCCATCGGCAGCGGCATGCTCGGCGGCAACGAGATCACCGGCATCATCATCGCCGCTCTGTTCTCGCTGCTTCTGGCCCTGGTCGTCGGTGCCGTCATCCTGCGGCGGCGCGGCCTTTATTTCTCGCTGCTGACGCTGGCCTGTTCGCAGATCGCCTTCGAAATCGCGTTCAAATGGACCAGCGTGACCGGCGGCGAGAACGGCCTGCAGAATGTCGAGCGGCCCCTGTTCGGCTCGGCGGTGTCGTTCCACGTCTTCGCGCTGGTCACGGTTCTGGGAAGCTGCTGGGTCATGTGGCGCCTGGCGCACGCTCCGTTCGGCCGGCTGATGCAGGCGATCCGCGACAACGAGCAGCGCGTATCGAGCCTCGGCTTCGACACCTACCGCACGAAGCTGATCGCGCTCATCGTCGCGGGCGGCGTCATCGGCGTGGCGGGTGGCCTCATGTCGCTGCTGCTGCAAGGCGTCTATGCCAACAATCTGAGCTGGCAGCATGCCGGCGACCCGGTGCTGATGGCGGCGCTGGGCGGCGTGCACCACTTCCTGGGCCCGCTGTGGGGCGCCATCATCTTCATCACCCTTGAAGACCGCCTGAGCGCGATCACTGAGAACTGGTGGCTGCTCTTCGCTCCTATCATCATCGCCTTTGCCCTGCTGTCCCATGAGGGCGTGCAAGGCATTTTCCAACGCCTGATGGGGCGCAGCCGCTGGACGCTGACCCGGTCGGTGATCCCGCCCCGTCCGTCGAAGATTGCGCCGCTCACATCGGCCCAGGCCGTCGTTTCGGACTCATCGACGCCAATTCTCCTGATCGAGAACGTGTCGAAGCGCTTCGGCTCGATCGTCACCCAAGAGGCAGTCTCGCTGGAGGTGAGCCGGATCGGCCTGCACAGCCTGATCGGTCCCAACGGCGCGGGCAAGACGACCTTGTTCAATCTCCTCACCGGCGTTCACAAGATCGATGCCGGCGCCATCCTGTTCGAAGGCAAGCCGATCCAGCATCTGGCGCCGCACAAGCGGGCGCGGCTCGGCATGTCGCGCTCGTTCCAGATCCTGAGCGTATTTCCAAACCTCACGACCTTTGAGAACGTGCGCATCGCGGTGCAGGCCGCGCAGCACCAGTGGGGCGGCTACTGGAACGACGCCTATGACAACGAAGCCGCGAACGCCAAGGTGTGGTCGCTGCTCGATGCCGTGGGCCTGGCAGACCGGGCGGGAGAGACGTGCGCATCGCTCGCGCACGGCGAAAAGCGCCTGCTGGAAATCGCTATGTCGCTGGCGACGGAAGCCAAGCTTCTGCTGCTCGACGAACCGCTGGCCGGCCTTGCCGAGTCCGATCGCAAGGTCGTCAGCCGCCTGATCCAGCGCCTCGCGAAGTCCTACGCGGTGCTGCTCATCGAGCACGACATCGACCGCGTCCTGTCCATGTCGGACCGCATCACCGTGCTGCATCAGGGCCGATTGATCGCCGATGGCAAGCCGTCCGAGGTGGCCGGGCATCCGGAGGTGATCGCAGCCTACCTGGGCAGTGCCCATGGCAAGGCGCTGCCGCCACCGCGCGCCGCCGCGGATCGTCCGGTCGCCACGTCCGCTGCGTCCGCGGCTCCGCTGCTCAAGGTCGAAGGCATTTTCGCCGGCTATGGCGGAGGCACCGTCCTTGATGGTCTGGACCTGGTGGTTCAGCCGGGCGAAGTCGTCGCGCTGCTGGGTCGTAATG
>JAEWBL010000551.1 GCA_023391175.1 Pseudomonadota bacterium | reverse complement strand
GCACCTCATCCTTCAGCGCCGTGTCGAAATCCTGTTCCGCCTCCGCCACCTTGCCGAGGCGCAGCCGGACGTAGCCGCGCAGGGTCCGCGGCAGGAAGGACTGGGGATCCACCTGGATCGCCTCGCTCGCCGCCTTGTCGGCCGCCTCCAGCTGTCCGTCGGCGAGCAGGGTGTAGATCAGCAGAACGCGATAGCTGAGGTCGTCGGGCACCAGCGCGATGGCCTTGCGGGCCTGCTCGATGGCGGCCTTCGGGTTGGCTGCTTCCAGCGCCTTGTTGGCGGCGACCGAGGGCTCCTGCGCCAGAACCCGGCTCTGGGACCGCACGCGGGCGGTCAGCGCCTGATCCGTGATGCCGGCGGCGATGGCCGCGTTGCCGGCGACGACCGCTTCGGCGGTCTTGCCCTGGGCGTCCAGCGCATCCATCAGCAGCAACCAGAGCCGCGGCACATCTGGACGCAGCTTCAGCGCCTCGCGGGCATAGGTCACGACATCCGCATATCTCTTCTCACGCTGGGCCGCATAGGCGCGATCCGCAGCCGCCCACGCCGCACCGGTCAGTTCCGGTGGCTGCGGTGCCGGGGTGGCCTGCGGTGCCGGAGATGGCTGGGGCGACTGCGCCCCCGCCGGTCCGGCTGAAAGCGTCAGGGCTGCGATCGACGTCGCCAGCACAAGGCCCATAGCGATGCCGCGCAGGAGCCTCTTCCGGTCCCGGTCGAGGGTCGGCGCGGAGGAGGGACGGAAGTGAATCGCGGTGGTCATGGGGCCACCTTGGCAGCGATTACTTAAACCCCAGTTAACCTTAACAACGAGATGCAATAATCGGATGCCGTAAACGGATCATTTACTTTGGTGACCCGTTTCTTGCGAAATCGTAAACGGAAACGGCGCGCAAGGGGCGTTTCCCTCGCGCGCCGTTAATACTTCGGCAGGAGATGTTAACCGAAACCCTACCGGCGCACGGCCGCCAGCATGCGGTCGCGCCAGGTCTGGGGCGGCATGATCGAGGGCACATCCCACTGGTCCGTCGCCTGGGGCCCGCTGTGGAATGGCCCCTCGTTGAACTGCCAGAGCAGCACCTGCGGCGGGCTCTTCGCAAAATCCGGCGAGGTCACGTATTGGAGGAATGTGGCCCACGGGCCGACATTGCCCGGGTTCCAGGTCAGCGACACCGGCCGGTCGAGCGCATTGGACAGCTTCTGCGGAAAGCCGAGATAGGGCTGCACGAAGCTGTTGCCGATGATGTGGACCGGCGCGGGCGCAGAATCCACCAGCGATGTCTTGGCCGGCGCCGGCGTGCGCACAGTATAGAGGTCCGGCCCGATCTGCTTCTGCTGGTCCGGCGTGAGGAAGCGCTGGGCGAGATCACCGAGATGGCGCTGCGTGACCCATTCGCCGAGCTTGTCGCCGGGCGGGCTGCCCGCGAGCTTGCCGACCTTGGCCTTGATGGCCTGCGCCACCGCATCCGCCGCCGCCTCGGAAGCCCAGGCGGTCCAATGGTAGTCGGCGCGGTAGAAGCTGGTCTGCTTGCCGGTCTGGACCGATTTCAAAGCCGGGCGCAGGTCCACGGTGTCGATGCCGGCCTTCCTCAGCTGGTCGAGGATGAAATCATACTGGCCGGCGACGTCGGCGGAGACCGTCGTCCCGTCCGGCAGCTTCTCCTTGTAGAAGGGTGCCTTCATGGGGACGACCATGACCATCAGGGTCACGCTGCGCGTCGCCAGCGCCGTCTTGGCCTCCTGCATCAGGGCGACGTTGGCGGTGATGCCGGCGCGGTTGAGCACGGTGATGCTCTCCCAGCCCGGGAACAGCCAGCCGTCCTTGCCGGCGATGATCCCGCTGTTCTGCGCCGCAGCCGGCAGCGGCGCACCGAGCATGCCCACCGCCATCAGGCCGCCCGCCAGCATGCTCGTCGCCAGCAAGCGGCGGCGGGTGAATGCGCGTCCAGCGCCGGCAAACGTCGTCATTTCGCATCTCCCAGAAAGCGGCGTTCGACATCCGTCAGCGGCCGGGTGAGCGCCCGCATGGGGAATTCCCACACCACGAGGCGGGTTTCAGCCAGAATCTGCGGCTCGTCCATCAGAAGTTCGAGAAGCTGGCCGGCAAAGCCGGAGCCGTCGCGGCTCTTCTGCGCGACTTCGGTGCCGGAGGCCGCCTGAAGAAACTCGAGGAAGCCGGAATTGCGCGAGAAGGACGAGCCGGCAAGGATCACCTGCGGACCCGGAACGTCATCCAGCAGCCCGCCGGTGCGGGAGATGCTGGCGGACACTTCGGGCTCCTCGTCCGGCTGCGGGCCGGACCAGCGATAGGTGCGCTCAAGCCCGGCGAGGCGCATGAGGTCGCCGACGCGCGGCTTGGGCGGGCTTTCCGAAAGGGTGATCTTCTGTGTGCCCGGCCCGATGCGCTGGCGCACCGCTTCGGCCACCCGGCCGGCGGCGAGCTTCGCGCCGGCGACGTTCCAGTGGGTGTCCGTGCGCAGGAAACCGTCGGCACCGGGAAAGCCGGGCGCGATCTCCACCTGGTCGAGCCCGAGCGCCCGGCTCTGCGCCCACCACGCGTCCGACCGCCAGCGCGCCTCGCCGGAGACGGAGGCGCCGCACAGATGCTCCGCCGCCAGAAGCGCCTTGTCCGGAACGGGGAGCACCACCAAAGCGAGATTTCGCGCCGCGAACGCATCGCGGATCTTCGCAGCGATCTTCAGCCGGACCTCGAAATTCGCCCGCGCCTGCGGCGTCTCGATCAGCTCCTCGCGGTAGAACAGCCAGCCAGGGCAGCCGGCGCGCACGAGATCGCCGGCATCGCCCAAGACCTTGTAGGCGACGCCGGAGAGCACATCCTCAAGTCCCGTCAGCTTGGGCAAGGCGGCGGTGATCTGCTTGTCGAGCACGGCGGTGAAGCGGCCGTTCAGGGCATTCTCGGGGGTCGCCGCCGCGGCGAGCGCGGTGCGCGCCTCTTCGCCTTTCAGATGCGCGGCGACAAAGCCGAGGCCGGTCAGCATCAGTGCAAGGAAGGCGAGGGTTGCGAGGGCGCGGGCGAGATGCGGCATCGTCCCCCCTCAGAACTGGAAATAGAGGAAGGGCACGACCATCCGTCCCTGCAGCACCAGTACGGCGAACAGGAACAGGGGCAGCGCCGCCCAGGCCCTGAGCCAATGGCCGGGATTGGGCGCGGAGGGGTCGATGCGCATGAGTTTCGGCAGATAGACGAGGCCGATGCCCAGCACCACCGTCGCGATCTCCACCGGGCGGATGGCCGCGCCCATGGCCGGGCTCAGCGCCACGCCGTTGGCACCGGCAAGGCCGGAGAAGATCACCCCCGCCTCATTCCAGCTCTGCGCCCGGAACAGCGCCCAGCCGACCATGACGAAGGCGAGCGTGAGGATATGGCCAACGAAGGCTCCGGTTCCCGGCAGGCCGAGATTCTTCCACACCCGCCCCACCATCAGCCCGAAGCCATGCCACAGGCCCCAGACAAGAAAGGTCCAGCTGGCCCCGTGCCACAGGCCGCCGAGGCCCATGGTGATGAGGAGGTTGGCGGAGACCCGGCCGGTGGAGCCGCGATTTCCGCCCAGCGGAATGTAGAGATAGTCCCGCAGCCAGCTCGACAGGGAGATGTGCCAGCGCCGCCAGAACTCCGCCAGCGACGTGGAGAGATACGGGTTGTCGAAATTCTCCGGGAACTTGAGGCCCACCATGAGGCCGAGGCCGATGGCCATGGCGCTGTAGCCGGAGAAGTCGAAATAGAGCTGGAGCGTGTAGCCGGCAACGGCAAGCAGCGCGTCCGCAGTGGTGGGATGGGCGATGGCGTAGCCGGCATCCACCATCGGCGCGAGCGTGTCGGCGATCAGCACCTTCTGGGCGAAGCCGAGCATGAAGCGCTCGACGCCGAACATGAATTCTGCGCGGTGGAAGGTGCGCTCCTTGAGGCGCTGCGCGACCCACTCATAGCGCACCACCGGACCCGCCACGAGGTGGCCGAACATGGACTGGTAGGTGGCATAGTTCACGAACGAAGGCTCGGCCTTCACCGTCCCGCGGAACACGTCGGTGGAATAGGAGATGGCGCCGAACACGAAGAAGGAAAGCCCGATGGGCAGGAGCACGTCCGGCCAGCCCCAGACCGAGGCGGTGAGCACCTCCGTCGAATGCACCAGCATGTTGGCGTATTTGAACCAGATGAGGGACGCGAGCGGCCAGACGATGCCGACGAAGAGCGCCCAGCCCCGTGCCCGGCCTTCCGCGCGGGAGATCCACAGGCCCGTCGCCCACGACCAGATGGCGATGGAGACGATGAGCGGCAGGAAGTCCGCCCGCCACCACGCATAGAAGAGCCAGGAAAAAGCGAGGATGGCGATGTTTCGCGCCATGCCGGGCGTCAGCGCATAGACGATAAGGAAGACCGGCAGGAACAGGAAAAGGAAGCTGTCGGAAGCGAAGACCATGGGACCGGATCAGTTGCCCGGACCGCGATAGGGCTCGGTCTCGTCGCGCTGTCCTGCCAGCTTCGGCCCGTTGGCACCGGGCAGCAGGAACAGGCTGTAATGGTCCCCCGCCTTCAGCGGCGGCAGCTTCAGCGGCTGCGACACCGCCGCCCCACAGGAAGCCGCCAGCACCGCCTCTATGGGATTGATGGCCCGCTGGCGGGTGTCGTTGGTGGCGACGCCCTCGAACACGACGGGGCCGCCGTCCGACACCGCCACGCTCGCCGCGCAGCCGGGCACGAGGTTGTAGACGCGCAGCTGCGCCTTGAGATCGTTGCGCCCCTCGGTGGGGTCGGCAATCACCACCGCAGGCCCGGAGGCCGGGACGATGACGGTGGAGAAGGCATCGGCCGGCGGCACGATGCTGCCCTCGGCGGGCTTTCCCGCGAGGCTGACGGAGAGGGGCGCGCCGCCCTTCACGATGCGGTAGATGGTGGCGGTGTCGCCAGCGGGGACAGGTGCCGCCGGGGCGCTTCCGATGCCGATGGGCGCCCCGCTCGCGGCAAGGTCCACCACACGCACATAGGCCGAGCCGGTGGGCGGCTTCGGCGCATAAAGGCGCGTCAGTTCCTGCGCAGCCGACGGAGCGGTAACAGCGGCAAGCGCAAAGGTCGCCGCCGCGAGCCGCCGCACGGCACGTCCCGAAACGGTCAAAGCGGCATTCGACGCGGGCATGAGCGCGATTCCGGACTGACCGGCAGACCCTGCGCCGGTTTCACCTTGCGACAGTTAGGGGCTGCACCCCGTCAAGGCAACGGAGCGGCCCCTTCAACTGCCGTTAAGGTTACGGGATATGGACCGCTAGCGCCACCGGCGCCGCCTCAGTTGCATTTGGCGGCCAGCGCCTGCGCCACCTTGGAGGCGGGCGTGCGGCCGAGCGCCGCGGTGATCGCCCGCCCAGCCGCCGCGAGGCGGTCAATGTCCACGCCGGTCTCGATGCCGAGTCCATTCAGCATGTAGACCAGATCCTCGGTGGCGAGATTGCCTGATGCGCCCTTGGCGTAGGGACAGCCGCCCAGGCCGGCCACGGCCGAATCCACGGACGCGACGCCGATGTCGAGGCAGGCCAGCACGTTGGCCAGGGCCTGCCCGTAGGTGTCGTGGAAATGGATGGCGGTGCGCTCGAGGCCGATGCGCTCGGCGACGGCCCCCGTCACCGCCTGCGCCTTGTCGGGTGTGCCGACGCCGACGGTGTCGCTCACCGAAACCTCGTAGCAGCCCATGGCGGTGAGGGCTTCCGACACCTCCACCACCTTCGCCACCGGCACCTCGCCCTGATAGGGGCAGCCGAGGGCGCAGCTTACATAGCCACGCACCGCCACGCCGCGCGCGCGGGCGAGGTCGATGAGCGGGCTGAAGCGCTCCAGGCTCTCGGCGATGGTGCAGTTGATGTTCTTACTGGTGAAGGCCTCCGAGGCCGCGGTGAACACCGCCACCTCCTCGATGCCGCACGCGAGCGCCAGCTCCAGCCCCTTCAGATTCGGCGCCAGCACGGTGTAGCGCACGCCGGCCCGGCGGTTGATGGCGCCGAGCACTTCCGCAGTGTCCGCCATCTGCGGCACCCACTTGGGCGAGACGAAGGAGCCGGCTTCGATCATCTTCAGCCCGGCATCGGCCAGGGCGTCGATGAGCGCCACCTTGGCATCCAGGGGCACGATGCCGGGCTCGTTCTGCAGCCCGTCGCGGGGGCCGACCTCGACGATACGGACGGAAGCGGGGCGGGCCATCAGGCGTCCTCCAGAACCAGAAGCTCGGCGCCCTCGTCCACGAGGTCGCCCACGGCGAATTTCAGCGCTTTCACCTTGCCCTCGCGGGGCGCGGCGACGGTGTGCTCCATCTTCATCGCCTCCACCACCACGAGGGCGGCGCCCTTCGTCACCTCCTGCCCCTCCTCCACTGCGATGCGGATGATGGTGCCGGGCATGGGTGCGACGAGCCGACCGGCGGTGCCGGTGGCGGCCTGCGACGCGAGGCGCGGGTCGATGAAATCCACCGCATATTCCCCGCCGCGCACGAACACGATGAGGCGGTTGCCGGTGCGGATCACCCGGGCCGAGAGCGCCACCCCGTCGAGGCGGGCCCGCAGGCTGCCGTCCGCTTCCGCCTCTCCCTCCACCGCCAGGTCGCCGCCCGGCAGGGCGAGGACAAAGCCGTGAGGGCGAAAATGGGCGCGGATGTCGATGCGGCGCTCGCGGTCGGCAAACGTGAGGTCCACATGAGCGTCGCGGTTGAGCCGCCAGCCGGGCGCGAGGCCCCAGGGCGACCACGGGTCAGCGGCATCGACCGCCTCGGCCGACTGGCGCGCCTTTTCCTTGAGGACGAAGAGGGCGGCAAGCGCCAGCGCGGTGTCGTCCACCGGTGCGGGCGCGGGCAGCAGAATGTCCTGGTGGCGGGCGATGAAATTCGTGTCGAGTTCGGCTGCAGCGAAGGCCGGATGGGCGGCAATCGCCTTCAGAAACACCCGGTTGGTTGCGAGCCCCACCACCTCGGTCGCGGCGAGCGCCGCCTCCAGCCGCCGCACCGCCTCCAGGCGGTCGGCGCCGGAGACGATGATCTTGGCGATCATCGGATCGTAATGGATGGAGACCGTATCGCCCGCCCGCACGCCGGTATCCACCCGCGTGTGATCGAGGTGGGACGGCAGCACGAGATGGTCCAGCCGGCCCACCTGGGGCAGGAAGTCCCGCGCGGGATCCTCCGCATAGAGCCGCACCTCGATGGCGTGACCCTCAAGCGGAATTTCCTCCTGCGCCAGCGGCAGCGTCTCGCCCTGCGCGACGCGGATCTGCCACTGCACGAGGTCCTGCCCGGTGATGGCCTCCGTCACCGGATGCTCCACCTGCAGGCGGGTGTTCATCTCCATGAAATAGAAATGGTCGCCCTCGGCGATGAACTCCACCGTGCCGGCTCCGCGATAGCCGACCGCCTTGGCCGCATCCACCGCCGCCTTGCCCATGGCGGCGCGGCGCTCCGGCGTCATGCCGGGGGCGGGGGCTTCCTCCACCACCTTCTGGTGGCGGCGCTGGATGGAGCAGTCGCGCTCGTGGAGATAGACGCAATTGCCGTGGCTGTCGGCGAAAACCTGCACCTCGATGTGGCGCGGCGTGGTGAGATACTTCTCCACCAGCACCTTGTCGTCGCCGAAGGCGCTCTTGGCCTCGCGCTGGGCCGAGGCGAGGGCTTCGGGGAAGTCCTCCGCCGAACGCACCACCTTCATGCCCTTGCCGCCGCCGCCGGCAGAGGCCTTGATCAGCACCGGGAAGCCGATGCGCGCCGCCTCGCGGGCGAGCAGCGCCGCATCCTGGTCCTCGCCGTGATAACCGGGCACGAGGGGCAGCCCGGCCGTCTCCATCAGCGCCTTGGCGGCACTCTTGGAACCCATGGCGCGGATGGCCGAGGCCGGCGGGCCGACGAAGACGATGCCGGCCTGTTCGCAGGCGTCAGCGAAGGCGGCGTTTTCCGAGAGGAAGCCGTAGCCGGGATGGATGGCATCCGCCCCGCTCTTCTTCGCGGCCTCAAGAATGGCGTCGATGCGCAGATAGCTTTCGCGCGCCGGCGCCGGCCCGATGGGATAGGCCTCGTCTGCCACCGCCACGTGGAGCGCGTTCGCATCCGCCTCCGAATAGACGGCCACGGTGCGCAGGCCGAGGGCTTTGGCGGTGCGCATCACGCGCACGGCGATCTCGCCGCGATTGGCGACGAGCAGGGTGCGGATGGGACGGATCATGCGGCCCCCCAATTGGGTTTTCTCTTTTCGAGGAAGGCGGTGACGCCCTCGCGGCCGTCGGCGCTGGCGCGCTGGTCGGCGATGCGATGGGCGGTGTCGGCGATGACGGCTTCGTCGAGCGGCCGGTCCACGGCAGCGACCAGGGCCTTCGTGGCGGCGAGCGCGGCGGGGCTGGCCGCCTTCAGCGCCTTGAGGTGGCGGGCGATGGCGGCGTCCAGCTCCTCCGCCGGAACCACCTCATGGACGAGGCCCAGCTCCCGCGCGGTCACCGCCGAGAAGCGCTCGGCGGTGAGGAAATAGCGGCGGGCCTGCCGTGCGCCCATGGCCCGCACCAGATAGGGGCTGATGACCGCCGGGATGAGGCCAATGCGCACCTCGGTGACGGCGAATTCCGCCTCCGGCACCGCCACCGCGATGTCGCTCGCCGCGATGAGGCCGGTCGCTCCGGCGAAGGCCGAGCCGTGGATGCGCACGAGGGTGGGCTTGGGCGAGAGATCGATGGTGCACATGAGCTTCGCGAGGCCCATGGCATCGGCGAGGTTCTCCTCGCGCGAATAGGTGGCCATGCGGCGCATCCAGTTGAGGTCGCCGCCGGAGCAGAAGACCGGCCCGTTGGCGCGCAGCAGGATGGCGACGGCGGCCGGGTCTGCAATGGCCGCCTCATAGGCCTCGGTCAGCGCGGCAATCAGCGCGTCGTCGAAGGCGTTGCGCACCTCGGGCCGGTCGAGGGTGAGGATGGCGACGCCATCTTCGACGGCTGTGGTGAGGCCGGGGCTGGACATTGCCATCACATGCGGAACACGCCGAAGCGCGTCTCCTGCTCTGGGGCGTTGAGGGCGGCGGACAAGGCGAGAGCCAGCACCATGCGGGTGTCGGCCGGGTCGATCACCCCGTCGTCCCACAGCCGGGCAGAGGAATAATAGGGGTGGCCCTGCACCTCGTACTGGTGGCGGATGGGGGCCTTGAAGGCTTCCTCCTCCTCAGCCGGCCAGTTGCCGCCGCGGCCCTCGATGCCGTCGCGCTTCACCTGTGCCAGCACGTTCGCCGCCTGCTCGCCGCCCATCACCGAGATGCGGGAATTCGGCCACATCCACAGGAAGCGCGGATCGAAGGCGCGCCCGCACATGCCGTAGTTTCCGGCGCCGAAGGAATTGCCAATCACCACCGTGAACTTCGGCACGGACGCACAGGACACGGCGGTGACGAACTTCGCACCGTCCTTGGCGATGCCGCCCGCCTCATACTTCCGCCCCACCATGAAGCCGGTGATGTTCTGCAGGAAGACGAGGGGAATATTGCGCTGGCAGCACAGTTCCACGAAATGCGCGCCCTTCAGCGCGCTCTCGGAGAAGAGGATGCCGTTGTTGGCGATGATCCCCACGGGATAGCCGAAGATGCGGGCAAATCCCGTCACCAGCGTCGGCCCATAGAGCGGCTTGAACTCATCGAATTCGGAGCCGTCCACGATGCGCGCGATGATCTGGCGTACGTCGAACGGCTGCTTGGGATCGGCCGAGACGATGCCGTAGATTTCCTTGGCATCGTAGAGCGGCGTGCGGGGCTCCCGGATGTCGAGGGAATGGGCCTTGGTGGTGTTCAGATCGGCCACGATGGAGCGGGCGATGCCCAGCGCATGGGCGTCGTTCTCCGCCATGTGGTCGGCGACGCCGGAGGTGCGGGTGTGGACGTCCGCCCCGCCCAGTTCCTCCGCGGTGACGACCTCGCCGGTGGCCGCCTTCACCAGCGGCGGGCCGCCGAGGAAGATGGTGGCCTGGTTCTTCACCATGATGGACTGGTCGGCCATGGCCGGCACATAGGCCCCGCCCGCGGTGCAGGAGCCCATCACCACCGCGATCTGCGGGATGCCGGCGGCCGACATGTTGGCCTGATTAAAGAAGATGCGGCCGAAATGCTCGCGGTCGGGGAAGACCTCGTCCTGGTTGGGCAGATTGGCGCCGCCGGAATCCACGAGATAGATGCACGGCAGGTGGTTTTCCTGCGCCACCCGTTGGGCGCGCAGGTGTTTCTTCACCGTCATTGGGAAATAGGTGCCGCCCTTCACCGTCGCATCGTTGGCGACGATGACGCATTCGCGCCCCGAGACACGGCCGATGCCGGTGATGATGCCTGCGGCCGGCACCTCGTCGTCATACATGCCGTAGCCGGCGAGCTGGCTTAATTCCAGGAACGGCGAGCCGGTGTCGAGCAGGGTGCGGATACGGTCCCGCGGCAGCAGCTTGCCGCGCTTCAGGTGCCGCTCGCGGGCGACGGCGCCGCCGCCTTCCGCCACCTTCTCCACGACGGATCGAAGCTCCGCAACTGAGGCTTCCAGTGCCTCCCGGTTGCGGCGGAATGCGTCGGAGCGGCGGTCGACCGCATCCTCGATGATCGCCATGAGTGCTCTCGCCCCCAATGCTCGGGCGCTCGGCCACCGGCGCGATGATCCGCCGGCTGCGCACGCCCTCTCGCCTCAAGAGAAACGGTCTCCACAGGGATGGACGACCCTGGAGGAGCCCGGCTCTCGCGATCCGGCAGCAGGGCGCACAGAGGGGCGCGCCAATGCCGGCGCAACACGGCGCACGGCGGCTCGGACGTCATCCCTCGGCGCCGGTCGCTGCCGGCTTGGAAACGATCGTACGTTTTTTTAATCCCGGCGCAAGGGCTTTCGCGCTGTCATTCCGGGCGTCAGGCTCGACTTCGCCATCAAGCCCGCGCGGCCTTTGGGATGGCGGCGGCCGCCCTGCGCGCCGGCTTTTCGCGCACCGGCGGTTCCGCCGATGCAGCAAGGGGCGCGGCGAGGGGAGCCTCGAGAGCCGCCGGAAGCGGCGCCCCGCCCGTGACGCCGCCGATGACGAGCGCGGTGTAGGTATCCACGATCTCGTCCTGGCTCAGCCGGCCGCCGGGCAGGTACCACATGCAGATGCCGGTGAGCATGGAGATGATAGCGTAGGTGGCGACCTTGGGCTCGCGCGCCTCGAACACGCCTAGCTCCACCCCCTGACGCAGGATGCCCTCCAGCAGCCCCTCATAGCGACGGCGCAGGCCCACCACGACGGCGCGGTGCGCCTCGTCGAGGCTGCGGATCTCCATGTTGGCGATGAAGACATGGGCAAGCCGCGTCATGTGGTAGCGCAGATGGAAGGCGCAGAACACCTTGAGGCGTGCCAGCGGATCTTCCACCCCGGCGAGGTCCGCCTCGGCCTTGGCGAGCAGATCCTCCATGTGGTCGCGCACGATGTCGAACAGCAGGGACTGCTTGTTGTCGAAATATTTGTAGAGCGAGCCGGACTGCAGCCCCACCTCGGCCGCGAGCTGGCGCAGGCTCATGGCCTCGTAGCCGTGCCTGTAGATGAGCTTGACGCCCGCCTGCCGGATGGCTTCCGCGGTGCGTGCGCCGTTGGAACCGATGGTGCGCGCCATTGCCTTCGAACGTTCAAGGTCCGGACTCGGCACAATCGGCGCAGGAACTGACGTCGAAACCCGGTCCGGACGGAAACTGCGATGGCGAACCAGCTTCCCGGCCGCCATTTGGAACGATATCTTGCGACAAGAGCCGGCGCTTGGCCAGATTGAAAAGAACGTTCGATTTTTTATCCCGCCGGGCCAGCGGCCGGACATCCGTCATCCCTGCATGGAAATCGCGTGGGATGCGCGCCCGCTGTAGTGGACGAAGCCGTCCGCATCGATATGGCCGGTATCCCCGAGGATAAAATAATCGTCGCCGAACCTGAACCGCGCCTGGGTTCCCGGATCGTCCTGCCGGTAGCCGCGGAACCAGAACAAGGGCGAGCGCCGGACATCGATCGCCAGCGTGCCCTCTGCCCCCGCGCCGAGCACGGCGCCGTCCTGGTCGAGAACCACGAGGGAAAACCCCGCCGCGATCCGACCGACCGAGGCATGGCCGAGGGAGCCCGGATTGTGCGGATCATGCCGCATGCCCATGATCATCCCCGTTTCCCGCTGCCCATACTGGTTCACGAGGGGCACCTCCAGCTTCTGCGTGACCCAGGACACGAGATCGGTCGGCAGCGGCTCTCCGCAGACCGAAACCAGCCGAAGCGCGAGCCGGTTCGGCGCCCGGGTGAGGTCCCTGCGCCGCCACGCCTTGATCTGGGACGGTGCCGCCGTGAGGTTGGTGACGCGGAACTTGGACAGGACGCGATAGCCCTGTGACACGTCATAGGGACCGTCGCAGAACAGGATCGAGCAACCGATCAGCAGGGGCCCGACAAGACCATAGAAGATCCCGTACTCCCACCCCTGGTCCGCCATGTTCCAGTAGACGTCCTCGTCCCGGACATCGAGACCGACGCGCATGCATTGCTCGAATTCAGCCAGCGCCCTCACCGGTATCATCAAGCCCAATTTTGCCGCTATCGATTTGGGCGAATATGTCATTATGAATGGATCATTCTCACCATACACAGCGACGTCATCGAGCGGCTCCGTCGAATAAATCGATGACCAGAACTGCTTGACGATACCGTCAATGCGGTTGATCTGCTCGCCCTCGATGAGAAAAACAGGAGTCGAAGAATCTATATAGTTTCGAGCCCGGTCTACGAGCGTGCGGGTTGCGACGATGGCCTTCACCTCCCCCGATTCCAGCCGTGAGTTTACGGCCGACGTGGCATAGGTGGAAAACAGCGGCATGTAGACTGCGCCCACGCGCCAGATGGCCAGGGCGGCGATGACCAGCTCGACCCCCTTGGGCAGCATGACTGCCACGCAGTCGCCTTTCCTGACCCCCACGGATGCCAGCACGCGCGCGAAGCGGGCGGAATATTCCGCAAGCTTGCCGAAGCTCAGTTCCGATGTCTGGCCCGAAACGGTTTCGTGGATCATGGCCGGATGCGCGCGCTTGCCGGGCAGATGCCGGTCGCAGAGCAGATGGGCGAGGGCAATCGCTTCCCCGCGGTATTCCGGCCGCTGGTACAGGCTCGGGTCGGGGGCGTGATCGGCTTCGGCCACGCTGCCGGCTGCCGCCCCGCCCGCGCGGCTTCCGGCATCCAGCAGGAACTGGCCGAGGCAATAGTATCGACTGGCCGGATCGTAGGCGAGCAGGCCCTCGTGGACGAGCGCGGCTGCCAGGCGATGCGCCGTCGCCTTGGACAGTCCGGTGCCCTTCACCAGATCCGCAAGGCGCGCACCCTGCGTCGGCGCCGCCGCCACGACGCGCAGCACGGACACAGCACGGGAAAGGCTTTGGGCCCCCCTGGGAGAGGCGGCATCCATATCTGAAGAAGAAGACATGTCTCAATATGTGAGACGTTTTGGGCGGGACCGCAATAATTTTCTCCATTGCAGAAAGATGCTCTTGAAAGATTCAAACGGTCGTTCGATAATGACATTAATCAGCGTCTCATAATATGAGATAGCGGCTCATAGAAGCCAAACCCGCGTTGCGGGATAGGGAGGGGACCATGTCGCTACCTGCCGCTTCGGCCGGGGCTGCAACGGGCGTGTCTGCCCTGCTTGATGTCCAGAACATCTCGCTCCGCTTCGGAGGCCTCAAGGCGCTGTCCGACGTGAGCTTCCATGTGCGTCCGGGCGAGCTGTTCTCCATCATCGGCCCCAACGGCGCCGGCAAGACCTCCATGCTGAACTGCATCTCCGGCCGCTACACGCCGAGCGACGGCCGCGTGGTGTTCGATGGCGCCGACGTGACAAAGCTGAAGCCCAACCGCCGCGCGGAAATCGGCATCGGACGCACCTTCCAGAACCTCGCGCTGTTCAGCCACATGAGCGTGCTCGACAACATCATGGTCGGCCGCCACCACCTCCTGAAGAACAACTTCCTCACCGGTGCGCTCTACTGGATCGGCGGTGCGCAGAAGGAAGAGCTGGAGCATCGCCGCAAGGTGGAGGAGGTGATCGACTTCCTCGACATCCAGCACGTCCGCAAGGCCACCGCCGGCACCCTTTCCTACGGGCTCCGCAAGCGCGTCGAACTCGCCCGCGCGGTGGCGCTGGAGCCCAAGCTCATTCTCCTCGACGAGCCCATGGCGGGCATGAACCTCGAGGAGAAGGAGGACATGGCCCGCTACATCGTTGATCTCAACGAGGAATGGGGCATGACGATCATCATGATCGAGCATGACATGGGCGTGGTGATGGACATCTCCCACCGGGTGATGGTGCTCGATTTCGGCCGCAAGCTGGTGGAGGGCGAGCCCGCCGCCGTGCTGGCCGATCCGCATGTTCGCAAGGCCTACCTCGGCGAGGAGGACCTTGAGATCGAAGAGGCGGCGCCCGCCGCCGTGTCCGCGTGATGCGGCAAGGCTGAGGCGCACCATGGCTCCCGTTCCCGCCTATCCGGACGTCACGGTCCACGACACCCTGCCGAAGCTGCTGCGGCTGAACGCCAAGGCCCACGCCGGCGAGACGTGGCTGCGCGAGAAGGACCTCGGCATCTGGATTTCCTACACCTGGGGCGAGGTCGCGACCCGCGTGCGCGACATGACCCTCGGCCTCACCACGCTGGGCGTCGCCCGCGGCGACGTCGTGGGCCTGATCGGCGACAATCGTCCGGAATGGCTGATGGGCGAGATCGCCGCCCATGCGCTGGGCGGCATGTCCCTCGGCATCTACCGCGATGCGCTGGCCGACGAGGTGGCCTATCTTGTCACCTATGCGGACGTGGCGGTGATCTTCGCCGAGGACGAGGAGCAGGTGGACAAGCTGCTCTCCCTTGAGGAGAAGATCCCCACCGTCCGGCACATCGTCTATTCCGACCCCCGCGGCATCCGCAAATATGACGACCCGCGCCTGATCTCGCTCAAGGATCTGGAGAAGCGCGGAGCGGAAGTGGCCGCCCGCGATGCCGCCGCCTACGACCGCCTCGTGGATGCCGGCAAGGGGGAGGATGTGGCCATCCTCTGCACCACCTCGGGCACCACCTCCCACCCCAAGCTCGCCATGCTCACCGGCGGCGCCCTGCTGCGGCATTGCCGGGCCTATCTGGAAATGGACCCGCGCCTGCCCACCGACGAATACGTCAGTGTTCTGCAGATGCCGTGGATCATGGAGCAGATCTACGCCTTCGGTCAGGCACTCATCTCCCGCATGAAGGTGAACTTCGTGGAGGAGCAGGAGACGCTGATGGCCGACATGCGCGAGATTGGCCCGTCCTTCGTGCTGTTCGCCCCCCGCGTGTGGGAGCAGATCGCCGCCGACGTGCGCTCGCGCATGATGGATTCCTCCGCCCTCAAGCGCGGCATGTTCGACCTCGGCATGAAGCTCGGCCTGAAGGCGCTGGACGAGGGCCGCCGCTCGCCGCTCGCCGACTTCATCCTGTTCCGTGCGCTCAGGGATCGGCTCGGCTTCTCGCACCTGAAATCCGCCGCCACCGGCGGGGCGGCGCTAGGGCCGGACACCTTCCGTTTCTTCCTCGCGCTCGGCGTGCCCATGCGCCAGCTCTACGGCCAGACCGAGCTGCTCGGCGCCTACACGCTGCACAAGGAAAGCGACGTGGATTTCGACACGGTCGGCGTGCCGTTCGAGGGCGTCGAGATTCGCATCGACGACCCAGATCCCAACGGCCTCGGCGAGGTCGTCACCCGCCACGGCAACATGTTCACCGGGTATTTCCGCAACGACGAGGAGACCAAGAAGTCCTTCGCCGAGGAAGGCTGGATGCGCACGGGCGATGCCGGCTTCTTCAACGGCAAGGGCCATCTCGTCGTCATCGACCGCATCCGCGACATGGCGAAGACCTCCCACAACGACCGCTTCTCGCCGCAATATATCGAGAACAAGCTGAAGTTCTCGCCCTACGTGGCCGAGGCCGTGGTGCTCGGCGACGGGCGCGACAGCCTCGCGGCGCTCATCTGCATCCGTTTCTCCATCGTCTCCAAATGGGCCGAGAAGAACCGCATCGCCTTTACCACCTATACCGATCTTTCGGCCAAGCCCGAAGTCATCGCGCTGCTGAAGAAGGAAGTGGAGGCGGTGAACAAGACGCTGGCCGAAAAGCAGCGCATCGGCCGCTTCCTCCTCCTCTACAAGGAGCTGGACGCCGACGACGGGGAACTGACCCGCACCCGGAAGGTGCGGCGCGGCGTCATCAACGAGCGCTACGGCACCATCATCGATGCCATGTACGAGGGGCAGAAGGTGATCGACGTGGACACCACCATCACCTTCCAGGATGGCACCCGCCAGCGCATCAAGACCAAGCTCGACGTCATCGACCTCGGCGCCCCGCCGCCGGTGAAGGACGACGGCAAGAGGAGGGCGGCGTGATGGGCACCTTCTGTTTGAACTTCATCGCGAGGGAGCCCGTCTGATGCAATCCCAGCTCCTGCTTCAGCTCATCATCAACGGGCTCATCATCGGCACGCTCTATGGCGTGGTCGGCATGTGCTTCGTGCTCATCTACAAGGCCTCGCAGGTGGTGAACTTCGCCCAGGGCGAGTTCCTGCTCATCGGCGCCTGGACCTGCTGGTGGCTCCTCACGGCGTGGAACATCCCCTTCTTCTGGGGCTTCCTCATCGCCGTGTGCTTCATGATGGTGTTCGGCATCGCCGTGCAAATGGTGGTGCTGCGGCCGCTCATCGGTGAGCCCATCATCTCCGTCATCATGGTGACGATCGGCCTCTCCATCTTCTTCCAGGCGCTGATGAAGTGGATGTTCGGCACCTTCGCCCAGCCGTTCCCGCCCATCTTCCCGGTGGCGCAGGTGAACATCCTGGGTCTGCAGGTGCAGACGGCCTATCTCATGTCCACGGGCGTCAGCCTCGCGATCATGGCGGGCTTCGCCTGGTTCTTTAAATATTCGCGCCTCGGCCTCGACATGCGGGCCACCGCCTTCTCCCAGCAGGTGGCTCAGTCCCTCGGCATCTCGGTGCGCCAGGTGTTCGCGCTCTCGTGGGGCATCTCGGCGGCGGTGTCGGCGGTTGCCGGCGTGGTGGTGGGCATCGTCAACGGCGTGTCGTCGGCCCTCTCCTACTTCGGCATCAAGGTGTTCCCGGCAGTCATCCTCGGCGGCCTCGACAGCGTGTTCGGCGCGGTGGTGGGCGGCCTCATCGTCGGGCTTCTGGAAAACCTCGGGCAGTATGTGGACAGCCAGTATCTGAAGTGGGGCAATCTCTACGAGATCATCCCCTTCTACGCCCTGATCATCATTCTGATGATCAAGCCCTACGGGCTGTTCGG
Organism: Pseudomonadota bacterium; assembly: GCA_023391175.1. Taxonomy (GTDB): domain Bacteria; phylum Pseudomonadota; class Alphaproteobacteria; order Rhizobiales; family Xanthobacteraceae; genus Xanthobacter. The sequence goes on along the minus strand of JAEWBL010000551.1, from coordinate 961 downwards.
CACCCGCGACATCGAGAGGGTCTGAGGCCATGGCGCTCACCACCATGCGGCCGTGCGGCGACTATCGCACCAGCTACAAGGCCGACCAGACCATCTTCCAGACGCGGCTGACGCTGATCTTCATCGTCCTCGTCATCGTGGCCCTGTGCTGCGCGCCGCTGTTCGCCTCGCGCTATGTGCTGAGCCTGATGATCCAGATCGGCTATCTCGGCATCGCCGCGCTGGGGCTGAACATCCTGGTCGGATTTTCCGGCCAGATCTCCATCGGCCATGCGGTGTTCTTCGGCTTCGGCGGCTTCGCCTCGGCCTTCCTCGCCGACAAGGGCGTGCCGGTGCCTCTCGCCATCGTGCTGGCGGGGCTGTGGACCACGGTGGTGGGCCTCATCTTCGGCCTGCCGGCGGCACGGGTGAAGGGGCTCTACCTCGCCATCGCGACGCTGGCCGCCCAGTTCATCCTGCAGGACTTCTTCGTGCGCGCCGAATGGTTCACCGGCGGCACCCACGGCGCCATCGCCGCGCCCTTCACCCTGTTCGGTTACGACCTTTCCGGGGATGCGCGTTATTTCTACGTGGTGCTGTTCTTCGTGGTGGTTGGCTATATCGGCGCGACGAACCTGATGCGCAGCCGCGACGGACGCGCGCTGATCGCGGTGCGCGACCATTATCTCTCGGCCGAGATGATGGGCGTGAACCTCACCAAGTATCGCACCATGGCGTTCGGCATCTCGTCCTTCTATGCCGGCATCGGCGGGGCGCTCTACGCGCACTATGTGGGCTTCATGTCGGTCGAAGGGCTGGATATCCTCTTCTCCATCCAGTTCCTCGGCATGATCATCATCGGCGGGCTCGGCTCCATCATGGGCTCGCTGATGGGCACCGTGTTCATGGTGCTGCTGCCGGAGGCCACCGGCTGGCTCGCATCCGCGCTGCAGGGCTCGGCCATCGACCAGGCGCTGCACCT
>JAEWBL010000535.1 GCA_023391175.1 Pseudomonadota bacterium | reverse complement strand
CCTTGATACCTCGCGCTACACGCTGGTGCGGCAGGAGGCGGGCCGCCTCGACATTTCCACAGCCGCGGTGGCCTTCACCCGCGTCGCGCCAGGCCAGAGCCTGCTGAAGGACGTTGCATGAGCCCCGCACCCGCCCACCCTGCCGCCGCCCCTCTCCCCGCCGCGGCGCAAGATCTCGCCCCGCGCGGCGCGGACCTCGTTGTCCGCGCGCTTGAGGCGCATGGGGTGACGCGCATCTTTTCCCTGTCCGGCAACCACATCATGCCGGTCTATGATGCGCTGCTGGAGACGGATATCGCCCTTGTCCACGTGCGCCAGGAAGCGGCGGCGGTGCACATGGCGGATGCCCATGCGCGCCTGACTGGGGAGGTCGTGGTGGCGCTCGTCACCGGCGGGCAGGGCCTGTCCAATGGCGCGGCCGCCTTGTTCACGGCGCTCGGGGCGGAATCCCCGGTGCTTCTGCTGTCCGGCCAGGCCGGCATCGGGGAACTGGGCCGCGGCGCCTTTCAGGAGATGGATCAGGCGGCGGTCGCACGGCCCATGGCCAAGGCCTCGTGGATGGTGGAGAGCGCCGAAGCGCTGGGCGCCGACATCGCACGGGCCATCCGCATCGCGCGGGAGGGGCGGCCCGGCCCCGTTCATCTCGCGCTGCCAGTAGATCTTCTGGAGCAGCGGCTGGCTGCATCGCAGCCGACCGTGACGATCGAGGAGGCACGCACCTCGCCGGATGAGGAAGCCATCGCAGCACGTCTCGCGGCGCTGCTTGAGAGCGCGGACCGCCCCCTCATCCTGTGCGGCCCCGCGCTCTGCACGCCGTCAGGACGACAAGGCATGGCGCGGCTCGAAGCCGCCACGGGCGTGCCGGTGATCGGCATGGAGAGCCCGCGCGGGGTGAACGATCCCGGCCTTGGCGCCTTTGCCGAACTTCTGGCCGAGGCAGACCTCGTGCTGCTGCTCGGCAAGGCGCTGGATTTCACGCTGAAGTTCGGCGCGCCGCCTACGGTGGCGGCGTCCTGCCGCTTCGCGGTGGTGGATGCGGACCCGGACCTTCTGGCGCGTGCGGTGAAGGCGAAGGGTGTGCTCCTTGTGGAGCGCGTGGAAGCGGAGGCTGGCCGCGTGCTCGCCGCCCTCGCCGCATCCCCGCCGGCCGCGGCTGCGGTCCGTGGATCCTGGCTGGCGCAGGCGAAAGAGGCGCTGGCCTTCGTGCCGGCGGCCTGGGCGAGCGCGCGGGCGGCCTCGGGCCGTATCCACCCGGTAGAGCTGTGCGCTGCGGTGCGCGACTTCCTCGCCCGCCATCCCGATGGGACGCTCGTCTGCGACGGCGGCGAGATCGGCCAGTGGCCGCAAGCCATCGTCAAGACGCAGAACCGCATCATCAACGGCGTTTCCGGCACGATCGGCGCCTCCATTCCCTTCGCCATCGCGGCCCGGCTGGCGCGGCCGGAGGCGCCGGTGGTGGCGGTGATGGGCGACGGCACCTTCGGCTTCCACATGGCGGAATTCGACACGGCGGTGCGCGTCGGCGCGCCTTTCATCGCGGTCATCGGCAACGACGCCCGCTGGAACGCCGAGCACCAGATCCAGCTGCGCACCTATGGCGCCGAGCGCACCCGCTACTGCGATCTGCTCCCCACCCGCTACGACGAGGTGGTGCGGGCGCTGGGTGGATATGGCGCCCTCGTCACCGATGCTGCCGACCTGCCGGACGCTCTCGCCGAGGCCCACGCGAGCGGGCTTCCCGCAGCGATCAACGTGATGATCGAGGGCGTTCCCGCTCCGGTCATCCGGCGCGGCTGAGCCTCAGGCCGACCAAAACCCGATCCGGGCATCAGACCCGGCGACGCCCGGACGACGGGCTAGGAAACGCAGACGGAGGGCTCAAGGATGATGGCACTGAAATGGAAAACGGCTGCCGCGCTCGTGCTGCTCGCCGCAATGACGTCGGTCGCGGCGGCGGAGGTGGACAACGTGACCATCGCCCGTCAGCCGAGCCTCGGCCATCTGCCGCTGATGATCATGGAAGACCGAGGCCTGCTGGAAAAGGAGGCGGCGGCGCGCGGCGTGGCGAACCTGAAGACCCGCTACATCAAGCTCGCCGGTGGCGCGGCGATGAATGATGCCCTGCTGTCCGGCGCCATCCAGTTCGCCGCCGGGGGCGTCCCGCCCCTGGTGCTGTTGTGGGCCAAGACCAAGGACGGCTCCAATCCCGTCAAGGCCGCGGCGGCCATGAACTCCATGCCGCTCCTGCTCAATACGTCCAATCCCAATGTGCGTTCGCTGAAGGACTTCACGGCGAAGGACAAGATTGCCCTGCCGGCCGTGAAGGTTTCGGTGCAGGCCATGTTCCTGCAGATGGCCGCAGAGAAGGAGCTGGGCCCGGATCGCCGCAACGACCTCGACAAACTGACCGTGACGCTCTCCCATCCGGACGGCATGGCGGCGCTGCTGGCCGGCAACGAGGTGACCGCCCATTTCACTGCCGCGCCCATCCAGGAGCTGGAACTCAGGAAACCTGGCGTGCACACGGTGCTCAACACTTTCGACGTGCTGGGCCAGCCGTCCACCTTCAACGTGGTTTGGACGACGACGCGTTTCGCCAACGACAATCCGAAAATCTATGCCGCCTTCTTCGCGGCGCTCGAAGAGGCCATTGCCATCATCAACCGCGACAAGTCAGCCGCGGCCCGGGACTATGTCCGCCTTGCCGGCGACGGCAGCGAAGTGGCGCTCATCGAGGGCATCCTGAACGACCCGCAGGTGACCTTCACCACCACGCCGCAGGCCATCCAGAAATATGCGGACTTCATGACGCGCACCGGCATGATCGCCGCCACGGCGCAGAGCTGGAAGGACCTCTTCCTGCCGAACGTGCACGGCAAACCGGGAAGCTGACGCCGGCAACACGGGTCCAGCAGCTCCGTGTCGATCACCTGGGCCGGAGTCACGTGACGGTTCTGTCCACCTCGGGCTGAAGCGCGAGCCTGCCGGTCGAGGTGTCGGCGCCGTCAGCGCCCGGTTGCGGCGGCGCGCCGAAGGTGGCCATCTCGCCCACCAGCCAGGCTTCCAGCGCTCTCAGTTCCGCGCGGATCGCGGCCTGCGGCGAGATCCACAGCCGGAGGTGGCGTGCGCCGGGCGTGAAGCCGAACGGCGCCACCAGCCGGCCCGACTGGAGTTCGCTCAGCGCCAGCATGTGCGGCACCACCGCCACGCCAAGGCCGCAGGCGGCCGCCTGGATCAGCAGATAGAAATGATCGAAGCTGCGCGACGCCTTGAGCGCGAGGCCGCCGTTGCCGGTCGCCTGCGCCCAGTCCCGCCACGCCTCCGGCCGGGTGTTCGTGGCCAGCAGGTGCGCCTGCGCTAAGTAGTCCGGCGTCGCCAGCGGCACGGCGGCAAGATAATCCGGCGCGCAGACCGGGCCGATCCACTCTGCCCCCAGTTCACGGATGATGGCGTCGCGTGGCGGCGGGATGGTGGAGGAGCGGATCGCCAGCGAGATGTTGTCGCGGCTGAAATCCACCTTGTCGTAATTCATGTTCAGCTCCACCTGCACGTCCGGATTGCGGCGGTGGAAGCTAGCCATCCGCGGGATCAGCCAGCACAGCATGATGGAGGCGGAGCAGGACAGGGTCAGCGGCCCCGGCCGCACCCGCTCCAGCGTGGAATGGATCACCCCGAACGCGGTCGTCAGCCCCTCCGCGAGCCGCTGGCCCTCGGGCGTCGGATCGGTGGCGCTGCCCCGCCGCGCCAGTAATTGCACGCCGAGGGTCGCCTCAAGGGCCTTCACGTGCCGGCTCACCGCGCCGTGCGTTACGCACAATTCCTCCGCCGCTCGGCTCATGCTCCGGTGCCTGGCCGTGGCCTCGAATGCGCGCAGCGCCACCAGTGATGGCAACGGGTGGCTCGGCTGCTGGGACATCGGCGGATTGCTCCGGGTTCGCTGCGATGCAGCATGGGGAATGTGAGTTTAACTCACAGCTGTCAGACAACAAATCGATTGTTTCCCGGGCCTCGCGGCGCGTAATGGCTATCGTCCAGCTCCCATCGCCCGCACCACGGGCGAGGCCGGGAGCCCAAGATCAAGAATGCGCAGACGCCAATCCATCTGCCTTATCTGGGAGAAAACCATGCCTGAGCCCGAGGTGTCGGCCGTCGAGCGGTCGGCGATCAGCAAGGTCTGCTGGCGGCTGGCGCCGTTCATCGGCCTGATGTTCTTCATCAACTTCCTCGACCGGACCGCCGTGTCGTTCGCCGGACCCAACGGCATGACGAAGGACCTCGGGCTGAACGCAGCGCAGTTCGGCTTCGCCGCGGGCATCTTCTTCCTCGGCTACATCCTCCTCGAAGTGCCGAGCAACCTTGCGCTCCACAAGTTCGGCGCGCGGCGCTGGCTTGCCCGCATCATGGTCACCTGGGGCATCGTCGCCCTGCTGTTCACCTGGGTGAGCAGCGTGGAAGGGCTCTATTTCCTGCGCTTCCTGCTGGGCGTGGCGGAGGCCGGCTTCTTCCCCGGCGCAATCCTCTATCTCAGCATGTGGGTGCCGGCGCGCCACCGCAACAAGGTGCTGGCGCTGTTCTATGTGGCGCAGCCGCTCACCATCGTCATCGGCGCCCCCTTCGCCTCGGCGCTCATCGGCGCCGACGGACTGATGGGCCTCGCGGGCTGGCGCATCATGTTCTTCGGCGTCGCCGTGCCGGCCATCGTGGTGGGCGTGATCGCGTGGTTCTACCTCGTGGACAAGCCGGCCGACGCGAAGTGGCTCACGGCCGCCGAGCGCACCTGGCTGACCACTGAACTCGCCAAGGAAGACAAGGCCAAGTCCGGCGCCCACAACATCCTCGCCTCCGGTGCGCTGCTGAACGGGCGCGTTTGGATTCTGTCCCTCGTCTACTTCGGCCTCATCTATGGCCTCTATGCCCTGGCCTTCTTCCTGCCCACCATCATCTCCGGCTTCGAAGCCCAGTTCGGGTCCAAGTTCAGCGTGATGCAGAAGGGCTACATCACCGCCATTCCCTATCTGCCGGCGGCGTTCGCCCTGGTGCTGTGGAGCCGGCAGGCGGCGAAGACCGGCGTGAAGCCGTGGCATGTGGGCCTGCCCGCCCTGGTTGGCGCCCTCTCCATCCCGGTAGCGCTCTACATGAGTTCGCCGGCGACGACGGTGGCGGTCATCACGGTCACGGCCTGCGCCATCTTCTCGGCGCTGCCCAACTTCTGGGCCATCCCCGCCCGCTTC
>JAEWBL010000511.1 GCA_023391175.1 Pseudomonadota bacterium | reverse complement strand
CACCGGGCGCTGCTCCAAGAGCTGTTGACGAACATTTGATGGCCGCCCTGTCTCCCCTCGTTCTCGCGCTTGGCGATCCCGCCGGCATTGGCCCCGACATCGCGCTCGCCGCCTTTCTGCGCCGCCGCGCTTCAGGTAGCGCGGCGGCTGTCCCGCCCTTCATCGTTGCCGGCGATCCCGCCGCGCTCTCCGCCCGCGCCCGCCTGCTCGGCCTCGATGTCCCGCTCGTGGAGACGACCCCCGAAGGTGTGGTGGCGCACTCTGCCAATGCCCTGCCGGTTCTGCCCGCCGGCCCGGCCTTCACCGGCCGCGCGGGCCGGCCGGACGTGTCGTCGGCCGCCTGCGTGGAAGCGAGCCTCGAGGCCGCCCTTGCTCTGGTGAAGGATGGGCGCGCGTCAGCCATCGTTACCAATCCGCTGGCGAAGTCGGTCATGTACGAGGCCGGTTTTCCCTTCCCCGGCCATACCGAATGGCTCGCCGACCGCGCCGCCGCTCCGGGTCGTCCAGCCCCCCATCCGGTGATGATGATCTGGTCGGAGCAACTGGCCGTGGTGCCGGCCACCATCCATGTGCCCTATGCGGATGTGCCGGCCCTGCTCTCCATCGACCTCTTGGTGGAGACCGGCCGCATCGTCGCCCGCGACATGGCGCGGCGCTTCGGCATCGCCCGCCCCCGCCTCGCCTTCTGCGGCCTCAATCCCCACGCGGGCGAGGAAGGCACGCTGGGCGGCGAGGACGAGGCCATCGTGCGGCCCGCCGTGGAGGCGCTGAAGCGCGACGGCATCCTCGCCACCGGCCCCCTGCCCGCCGACACCATGTTCCACCCCGAGGCGCGGGCGCGATACGACGTGGCGGTGGGCATGTATCACGATCAGGTGCTGATCCCGGCCAAGACCCTCGCCTTCCACGACGGGGTGAACGTGACCCTCGGCCTGTCCTTCATCCGCACCTCGCCGGACCACGGCACGGCATTCGACATCGCCGGCACGGGCCGCGCCGATCCCTCCAGCCTGATCGCCGCACTCAGACTCGCCCGCCGCCTCGCCGACGCCGAGGTGGCGGCATCCCAGGCCCCCGCACCCGCGCTGGCCCGCGCATGAGCGCGCTCGACGACCTGCCGCCGCTGCGCGACGTCATCCGCAAGCACGGCCTCTCGGCGCAGAAGTCGCTGGGGCAGAACTTTCTTCTGGACCTGAACCTCACCGGCCGCATCGCCCGCGCCTCCGGGCCGCTGGAAGATGTGACGATCGTGGAGGTGGGCCCGGGCCCCGGTGGGCTCACCCGTGCGCTGCTGGCGCTTGGGGCGAAGCGCGTCATCGCCATCGAGCGCGACCGGCGCTGCATGGATGCGCTCGCCGAAGTGGCGGCCCACTATCCGGGCCGGCTGGAGGTGATCGAGGGCGACGCGCTGAAGGTGGACGTGCGCCCCCTCATCGGCGATGGCGAGGCGCGGGTGGTGGCGAACCTGCCTTACAATATCGCCACGGTGCTGCTGGTGGGCTGGCTCTCCACGGACCCGTGGCCGCCGTGGTTCTCCTCCCTCACCCTCATGTTCCAGAAGGAAGTGGCGGAGCGCATCGTCGCCGAGCCGGGCTCGAAGGCCTATGGGCGTCTCGCGGTGCTGGCGGGCTGGCGGACGAAGGGGAAGATCGCCTTCGATGTCGCCCCCTCGGCCTTCGTGCCGCCGCCCAAGGTCACCTCCTCGGTGATCCACCTCGTGCCGCGGCCGGAGCCCCTGCCCTGCGCGCTGTCCGCCCTTGAGAAGGTGACGGAAGCCGCCTTCGGCCAGCGCCGCAAGATGCTGCGGCAGAGCCTCAAGACCCTCGGCGTCGATGCGATGGCCCTGCTCGCCGCCGCCGGCGTGGAGGAGACCGCCCGCGCCGAGGAGATCGACGTGGCCGGCTTCGTCCGGCTGGCCAACGCCTTCTCCGAGGGTGTCGGCCGCCAGTTCGGCGCGCTGTCCGCGCTCAAATAGACGGCGCTACTCCGCCGCCTCCACCCGCGCCGGATCGTAATTGAGGATAGGGGCGAGCCAGCGCTCGGCCTCTGCCAGGGTCCAGCCCTTGCGGCGGGCGTAATCCTCCACCTGATCGCGCTCGATGCGGCCGACGCCGAAATAGGCGCTCTCGGGGTGGGCGAAATAGAGGCCGGAGACGGCCGCCCCGGGCCACATGGCGAAGCTCTCGGTGAGGTGGATGCCGGCCTTGTGGGTGGCGTCCAGCAGCTCGAAGAGCGTCGCCTTTTCCGTGTGGTCGGGCTGGGCCGGATAGCCCGGCGCCGGACGGATGCCGCGATAGCGCTCGGCGATGAGGTCATCGTTGGGGAGGGCCTCGTCGGCCGCATAGCCCCAGAGTTTCGTGCGCACCAGATGGTGCATGCGCTCCGCGAAGGCCTCCGCGAGGCGATCGCACAGGGCTTTCAGCAGGATGGCGGAATAATCGTCGTTGGCCGCCTTGAAGGCCGCTACCCGATCTTCCTCGCCGATGCCCGCCGTGACCGCGAAGCCGCCCACATAGTCGGCGACGCCGCTCTCCAGCGGGGCGATGAAATCCGCCAGCGCCAGATTATGTCGCCCTTCCCGCCGTGAAAGCTGCTGGCGCAGGGTGTGAAGCGTGGCAAGCGGGGTCTTCCGCGTGTCGTCACGGAACAAGAGGATGTCGTCGCCCACCGCGTTCGCGGGCCAGAAGCCCACCACGGCACGGGCCGTCACCCACTTCTCGGCGACGATCTTCGCGAGCATCTCCTGCGCATCGGCGAACAGGGCGCGCGCCGGCTCACCCACCACCGCGTCCTCGAGGATGGCGGGATAGCGCCCGGTCAGTTCCCAGGACTGGAAGAAGGGCGTCCAGTCGATGAAGGGCACGAGGTCGGCGAGGTCGTGGTCCTCGAACACGTGGGTGCCGAGGAAGGAGGGCTTTTCCGGCGTGTGGGCTGAGAAATCCAGCTTCAGCGCATTTTCGCGCGCCTTGGCCAGCGTGAGCCGCTGCTTGTTGGCGTCGGCGCGGGCATGGGCCTCGGCGAGCTTGGCATATTCGGCGCGCACGTCGGCCACATAGGTGCCGCGCGTCTCGGCATTGAGCAGGCTGGACACGACCCCCACCGCCCGGCTCGCGTCGGTGACATAGACCGCCTGCCCGCGGTCATAGCGGGGCGCGATCTTCACCGCCGTGTGGACGCGCGAGGTGGTGGCGCCGCCGATGAGGAGAGGCACCGAGAAGCCCTCGCGCTCCATCTCGGCGGCGACGTTCACCATCTCGTCGAGGGACGGGGTGATGAGGCCGGAGAGGCCGATCACGTCCACCTTCTCGTCCTTCGCCACCTGCAGGATCTTCTGCGTGGGCACCATCACGCCGAGGTCGATGACCTCGTAATTGTTGCACTGGAGCACGACGCCCACGATGTTCTTGCCGATGTCGTGGACATCGCCCTTCACGGTGGCCATCAGCACCTTGCCCGCGGCCGAGGCGGAGGTGATGCCCTGCTCCTCCTTTTCCTTCTCCATGAAGGGCATGAGGTAGGCCACCGCCTGCTTCATCACGCGGGCGGACTTCACCACCTGGGGCAGGAACATCTTGCCGGCGCCGAACAGGTCGCCCACCACGTTCATGCCGGCCATCAGCGGGCCCTCGATGACGTGGAGCGGGCGCGCCACGTTCTGGCGGGCCTCCTCGGTGTCGGCCTCCACGAAGTCGGTGATGCCGTTGACGAGGGCGTGCTCCAGCCGCTTCTCCACCGGCCAGGTGCGCCAGGCGAGGTCGGCCTCCTTCTTCTCCTTGCCGGCGGCGCCCTTGAAGCCCTCGGCGATCTCCAGCAGGCGCTCGGTGGCGTCGGGACGGCGGTTCAGCACCACGTCCTCGCAAGCCTCGCGCAGCTTGGGCTCGATCTCGTCATAGACGGCGAGCTGGCCGGCGTTGACGATGCCCATGTCCATGCCCGCCTTGATGGCGTGATAGAGGAACACGGCGTGCATCGCCTCGCGCACCGGCTCGTTACCGCGGAACGAGAAGGAGAGGTTGGAGACACCGCCCGACACATGGGCGTAAGGCAGGCTCTGGCGGATGAAGCGGGTGGCGTCGATAAAGGCGACGCCGTAGCCTGAATGCTCCTCGATGCCGGTCGCCACCGCGAAGATGTTGGGATCGAAGATGATGTCTTCCGGCGGGAAGCCGACCTGTTCGGTCAGGATGCGGTAGGCGCGCTCGCAGATGGAGGTCTTGCGGGCGTAGCTGTCGGCCTGCCCCTCCTCGTCGAAGGCCATCACCACCACCGCGGCGCCATAGGCGCGCACCAGCCGGGCCTTCTCGATGAAGGCCTCCTCGCCCTCCTTGAGCGAGATGGAATTGACGATGCCCTTGCCCTGCAGGCGCTTCAGGCCCTGCTCGATGATCTCCCACTTGGAACTGTCGACCATCACCGGCACCTTGGCGATGTCCGGCTCGGCGGCGACGAGGTTCAGGAAGGTGATCATGGCGGCCTCGCTGTCGAGGAGGCCTTCGTCCATGTTGATGTCGATCACCTGCGCGCCGCTCTCCACCTGGTCCCGCGCCACCGCGAGGGCGGCGGGGAAGTCGCCAGTGGTGATGAGCTTGCGGAAGCGGGCGGAGCCGGTGACGTTGGTGCGCTCGCCCACGTTCACGAACGGGATCTGCGGGGTCAGCTCGAACGGCTCGAGGCCGGCGAGGCGCAGGCGCGGCTCCAGCTCGGGCACTTCGCGCGGGGCCTTGCCCTTCACCACCTCGGCGATGGCGCGGATGTGCGCGGGCGTCGTGCCGCAGCAGCCGCCCACCACGTTCACGAGGCCGGAGGCGGCGAACTCGCCCACGAGGGCCGCCATGGCCTCGGGGCTCTCGTCGTACATGCCGAACTCGTTGGGCAGGCCCGCATTGGGATAGGCGCACACCAGCGTGTCCGCCACCCGGCCGATCTCGGCGATGTGGGCGCGCATCTCGCGGGCACCGAGGGCGCAGTTGAGGCCGATGGAGAAGGGCTTGGCGTGGCGCAGGGAGTACCAGAAGGCGCTCGGCGTCTGGCCAGAGAGGGTGCGGCCCGAAAGATCGGTGATGGTGCCGGAGATCATCACCGGCAGGCGGAAACCGCGCTCGGCATAGAGCTTCTCGATGGCGAAGATGGCCGCCTTGGCGTTCAGCGTGTCGAAGATGGTCTCGACGAGGAGAATGTCGGCGCCCCCGTCCACGAGGCCCCGCGCCTGCTCGTAATAGGCGTCGGCCAGCTCGTCGAAGGTCACGGCGCGGAAGCCGGGATCATTCACGTCCGGCGAGATGGAAGCGGTGCGGTTCGTGGGGCCGAAGGCGCCGGCCACGAAGCGGCGACGGCCGTCCTCCTTCTGCGCAATGTCCGCCGCCTCGCGGGCGAGCTTCGCGCTCTCGAAATTCAGCTCGTAGACGATCTCCTCCATGCCGTAGTCGGCCTGGGCGATGGAGGTGCCGGAGAAGGTGTTGGTTTCCACCATGTCCGCGCCGGCGCGGAAATATTCAAGGTGGATGGCGCGCACCGCGTCGGGCTGGGTGAGGCTGAGAAGGTCGTTGTTGCCCTTCACGTCCCGCGGCCAGTCCTTGAACCGTTCGCCGCGATAGCCCGCCTCGTCCAGCTTCAACTGCTGGATCATGGTGCCCATGGCGCCGTCCAGCACCAGGATGCGCTCGGAGGCGGCCTTGGCGAGATCGGCGAAGATGGTGTCGGCGTGGGCTGAAGAGGCGGTCATCGGGGCGGTCTCGGGCTCGGGGCGACGCGGGGGCGCGCCTCCGTGAAGGACAAGCCGGCGCACCGCGCCGGCGGGAATGGCGTCGCGCTCAGACCGCCATCGCCTGCACCACCGGTGCCGCATCCGGGCGCAGCCCGAGCAGGTGGCAGATGGCGTAGACGAGGTCGGCGCGGTTCAGCGTATAGAAATGGATATCGGTGACGCCACGATCAACGAGGTCCGTCACTTGCTCGGCCGCCACGGCCGCGGCGATGAGCTTGCGGGTCTCCGCATCGTCGTCCAGCCCCTCGAACCGCTTCAGCAGCCACGCGGGAACCGACGCTCCGGTGCGGGTGGCGAAGTTGGACGCCTGCTTGAAGTTCGTCACCGGCAGGAGGCCCGGCAGGATGGGGATGTCGATGCCTCGGGCGCGCACCTTGTCGAGGTAGCGGAAATAGACGTCGTTCTCGAAGAAGAACTGGGTGATGGCGCGGGTGGCGCCGGCATCCACCTTGGCCTTCAGATAATCGATGTCGGCATCGAGGCTGGCGCTTTCCGGGTGCTTCTCGGGATAGGCCGAGACCGACACCTCGAAATCGCCGATGCGGCGGATGCCCTCCACGAGGTCGCAGGCATAAGGATAGCCGTCCGGATGCGGCTCGTACGTCGTGCCGACGCCGGTCGCCGGATCCCCGCGCAAGGCAACGATGTGCTTCACGCCAGCGTCCTTGTAGGCGCGCACCACATCGTCGATCTCGGCGCGGCTGGCGCCCACGCAGGTGAGGTGCGCGGCCGGATGGAGCGCCGTCTCTTTCACGATGCGCGCCACCGTCGCATGGGTCCGCTCGCGGGTGGAGCCGCCCGCGCCGTAGGTCACGGAGACGAAGCTCGGGGAGAGCGGCGCCAGCCGGTGGATGGAGGACCACAGGGTCTTTTCCATCTCCTCGGTCTTGGGCGGGAAGAACTCGATCGAGACGCGGATCGGGCGGAAGCCGTCGCGGCTGGCGCGGTGCCGGGAAGCGCTGGGCATCTGTCGTCCCCTTCTTGAAGTCATTTCGTCGTGCTGTGCCGCGGCTCAGGCCACGGCGCGTTCGGATTCGGCCGTCCCGAAGCCGGCGGAGGCGTCGTGCGCCAGCCAGAGCGTGACGGTGAGAGGCAGTTCGGTACCGTCCTCGGGCGCCAGATCGCGGCTCTCGAC
>JAEWBL010000380.1 GCA_023391175.1 Pseudomonadota bacterium | reverse complement strand
CCGCCAAGGGGTGGCCAAGGGTCGACAATTCCCAGTCCAGCACCGCCACCACCTCGGGACGGGTGGGGTGGAACATGAGATTGCCGATGCGGTAGTCGCCATGGGCGATGCGGCTCGTATCGTCCGCCGTCACATGCGCCGGCAGCCACGTGACGAGACGGTCGATGTTGGCGTCCTCGCGGGTCTTGGAGAGTTCCCACTGGCGGGTCCAGCGCGCGATCTGGCGGCTGAAATAATTGCCGGGGCGGCCAAAATCGGCGAGACCGACAGCGGCCGGGTCCACGTTGTGCAGCGCCGCCAGCGTGTTGGCCATGGCCTCGTACATGGCCCGGCGCTCCTGCGGGGACACGCCCGGCAGGGTGCAGTCGTGGAAGACCCGGCCGTCCACCTTCTCCATCACATAGAAGAGGGTGCCGATGACGGACTTGTCCTCGCAGAGGGCAAGCACGGGCGGCACCGGCACGCCGGTCCCGGCAAGCGCATGCATGATGCGATATTCGCGGTCCACCGCATGGGCGGAGGGCAGCAGTTCCCCCGGCGGCTGCTTGCGCAGCACGAGGGCGCGATCGTCATAGGTGACGAAGAAGGTTGGGTTGGACTGACCGCCCGAAATGGCCTCGAAGCGCGGCGTGCCGGTGAGGCCCGGCACACGGGCCTTCAGCCAGGCGTCCAGCGCGGCGGCATCGAAGCCGAGGGACGAGGCGGGCGCGCTCACGCAGTCCCTCCCGCCACCGGCCAGTTCCAGAAGCCGTCGCCTTCCTTCTCCAGGAAGCGGTTCAGCACCATTTCGTGCACCGCATCGGCCCCGTCCACGATGCGGGCTTGACGGGCGTAGCGGTAGATCCACTCCAGCACCGTGTCCTTAGAATAGCCGCGCGCGCCGTTGATCTGGATGGCGGTATCGGCGGCGAGGTGCAGGGTGTTGGCGGCCTTGATCTTGGCCATGGAGATTTCCTTGCGGGCGAGCCCGCCGCGATCAAGCTCGAACGCCGCTTTCATGACCAGCAGGCGGCCGATCTCGATCTCCATGGCGATGCGGCCCAGCATGGTCTGCACGCTCTCGCGATCGGCGAGGCGGATGCCGAACCCCTCGCGCACCGCCGCATAGTCGCGGGCGATGGCCACCGAGCGCATGGCGAGGCCGAGCCAGCGCATGCAGTGGGTGAGCCGCGCCGGGCCGAGGCGGATCTGCGTGACCTTCAGGCCGTCGCCCTCCTTCATCAGCACGTCCTCGGGCGGGATGGTGAGGCCGTCGAACTCCAGCTCGCAATGCCCGCCGTGCTCCTCCGGCCCCATGATGGGGATGCGCCGCACGATGCGCCAGCCCGGCGCATCGCGGTGGAAGGCGAAGGCGGTCAGGCCCTTGCGCGCATCGTCCGAGGTGCGGGCGACGATGATGAAGTGCGCTGCCTCCTCCGCGCCGGTGATGAACCACTTGCGGCCATAGATGCGATAGGAACCGTCCGGCTGCTTCTCGGCGCGGGTGAGCATCATGGAGGGGTCGGAGCCGCCGCCGGGGTGGGGCTCGGTCATGACGAAGGCGGAGCGCACCTCGCCGCGCGCGATGGGGGCGAGCCATCGGGCTTTCTGGTCGGGAGTGCCCACCTCTTCCAGCACCATCATGTTGCCGTCGTCGGGGGCCGCGGAATTGAACACCACCGGGCCGAAGATGGAGCGGTTCATCTCGGTGTAGCAGACCGCCATGCCCATGCGCCCGACGCCGAGGCCGCCGTTCTCCGGCTTCAACTGGAGGCACCACAGCCCTTCCGCCTTCGCCTTGGCGCGCAGGCGCTCGAGCGGCGCAGCGGCGATGTTCTCGTGGGCGTCGTAGGTGGCGGGATCGCTTTCGAGCGGGATGATCTCATCCGTGACGAAGGCAGCGATGCCGCGGCGGAGGTCTTCCAGGGCCGGCGAAATGGTGAAGTCCATGGTGCGCCCTCGGGATGCGATGAGAAAAAAGAGCGAGCGCTCGCTTTTTATATCGGCCACACGGCGTTTGCAACGGCCGCCGCCTGCGAAGGCGGCGGTCAGGCCAGCGGAAGACCGGTCCGCGGGCGCGGAGTTACCCGGCCGGTGTCTTGGACGCGGCGGCGCGGGCCTTGGCCTCGGCCTTCTCGGCCGCCGCCTGCTCCTTGCCGGCAATGCGCGGGCTCAGTTCGCGGGCACCCAGCAGGGTCAGGGCGAAGGCGAAGGGCACGATGTAGTAGAACAGCCGGAACACCAGCAGCGCGCCCAGAAGCTCGGCCTTGTCGAACTGCGGCAGGGCGACGAGTAGCGCAGCGTCGAACACCCCGAGTCCGCCCGGCGCGTGGCTGGCGAAGCCGAGCAGGGTGGCGGTGACGAAGATGACCGCGAGGCTGATGGGGTCGATATAGGGCGAGGCCGGCATCAGCATGTACATGGCGGCGGCGCACAGGCTGAGGTCGAGGATGCCGATGCCCACCTGCAGCAGGGTGGTGGGGCCGCGCGGCAGCGTGACGAACCAGGTCGAACGGCCGATCGTGCGCGGCGCCAGCGATACCCAGGTCACGTAGGCCACCAGCGCACACAGGGCGCCGACGCCGATCAGCCGGTTCACGAACGGCGGCAGCTGGTCCACGGCGGTGGCCGCCTCGGGGTGCAGCGTGATGCCGAGGCCGAGCACCGCGATGTTGCCGAGCCAGAAGGTGAGGCCGGCGACGAAGCAGATCTTCGCCACATCGATGGCGCCGAGGCCCCAGGCCGAATAGATGCGGTAGCGCACCGAGCCGCCGGTGAAGACGGTGAAGCCCACATTGTGCCCCACCGAATAGGAGCAGAAGCCGGCCAGCGCCGCCGTGCGGTAGGGCACATGGCCCTTGCCGATGGTGCGCAGGGCGAACCAGTCATAGAAGGTGAGCGTCAGATAGGCGCCGGCCACCAGGAAGAAGGCGATGGCGACGTCGCGCGGATTCTTCTCGCGCAGGGCGTCGAGCACGTCCGACCATTTGAGGTTGTGCAGCATCCGGTAGAGCACGACCGCCGCGAAGGCAATCACGATCAGGCTCAGGATGAAGCCGAGGCCGTGCAGCCCCACGCGTTCCTTGAAGAACGTCGATACTCTCACTGCCAAAGTGCGCGCAGCCATATCGTCACCGTTCCCCCCGCCCGCGACGACGTCGGACGCCCCTGTTGTAGTTTGCTCCCCTGCCCTATGGGGAGCATTTTTTTGCGGCGTCTCGGTCGTGGTCAGGCCGTCTTGGGGTTCGTGATACACTTTAGGCCCTGCCTGAGGCTGGGATCGGACTGGCCGCCGGTGCCGGAGCGGATGCTCAGAGCTTCACCGGATAGCCGATCTCCACCGTCCGGGCGCGCGGCAGGCCGAACCGGTCGACCGAACGCTCGGCATTGCGCGCGAGGAACGCGAAGACGTGGGCGACCACGTCCCTCAGCTTGATGACCTCGTCGGGCGGGATGATCCGCTCGTGGCCGATCACGTAGATCGCCGCATCCGGATCGATGCCCCGCGCGCTCAGCGCCGGACCCAGCACAGACGGCACGTCGATCTGCTGCATGTAGCCGAAGCGCAGATCGACCCGCACGAACCCCTCGTTGAGGGTGGTCACCTTGACCCGGTCCTCCACCGACACCCTGGGGCGGGCGGCGATCCAGACCGAGACGATCACCGCTTT
>JAEWBL010000378.1 GCA_023391175.1 Pseudomonadota bacterium | reverse complement strand
TAGCAGCATGAACCGAGGGAAGTTGCGACCACACCCGGTGCGTTGCCGTAAATTCCGGGGAGCCTAGCCTCCTCTGCAGCACCTGCTGGCAGCGGGTGAGCGCGGCCACCGATCTCGAATTCTCTCGGCTCCGGCGGTCGCTCAGCGACCCCCTTCGTTCGCGCTCCGGGCCTGCCAGGCCGGAGCCGGGAGAACTCCATGTCGAGCGGCGCATCCACCCACCCAGTGCAGCCTTCAGAGGATCGTGCCGCGGCAACCATCGCGCCGATCCCCGCGCACCTCTCCCGGCCGAGCAACATTCCCCGTTTCGCCGATGCCCAGGTGGCACCGCCGCGCGAGGAGACGCTGGTCGAAGAGCTCAATCGCGTCCTCGCCAACATCGGTCGGCTCAGTGCGCCGCAGGAAGGCATCTGATGGACCCGGCATCTGCCACGATGATGGCGCTGACGGGCGCCTCCGCCGGCTTCAAGGCCTATGGGGAATCTCAGGCGCAATCCTATCAGGCGGCGATTGCCGAGCGTGACGCCATGGTGGCGAAGACGCAGGCCGCGCAGACGGACACCGCTCTGCGCGAGGAGCTGAACCGCACCCTCGCGCGCATCGGCACCATTCGCGCCTCCGCCAATGTGGGCCTCGATAGCCCGACGACGCAGGCGATCATGGACGAGCAGCGCCGCGTTTCGGATCGCGAGCGTCGCACGCGCGTCGAGAACCTGAACATCCAGGCGAACGCGAAGCGCGACGAGGCGGCATTCCGACGCTCGGCCGCCAACATGGCGCTGGTGGGAGGCGGGCTCGATGCCGTCACCGGCATGGCGAAGATCGGCTTCGGCAGCATGAAGTCGCCCGGCACGACCAGTTCCTGAGGAGGCGGCAATGGTTGATCTTCCCGAAGTCCCCCACCGCTTGGCGCTGACCGAGGCTCCCCGGACCGGCATTTCCGGTGCCGACATCGCCGCACCGTTCGCGATGTTCGCGCGCGCGATGGACAATGCGGTCGACATCGTGAAGCCCATCGCCATCGAGCAGGCGGAAGCCCGCGGCGCTGAGGCTGTCACGATCGGCCCCGACGGCACCCCGCAGATCACGGAGATGGTCACACTCGGAGCGCTCGGCGAGGCCATGAAGCGCGGGGCACGCGCGAAAGTTTTCGCGGATATCCAGACGACCGCTGGGGAAAAATACCTCGAGCTTCGGCAGCAATATCAGGACGACCCTGCGCGGTTTAACGAAGTCGCGAAGACGTACAATCGCGAGATAGTAAATCGCGAGGAGCCGGTCTTGCGCTCCGCCCTCTCGACCGCGCTCGACCGCCTCCGCGTCGGCCATTACACGGACTTGCAGGAGAAAAGCTTCGCTGTCGGGCAGGCCAATGCCAAGACGGCGTTGGAGACCCAGTACAACATCGTGGCCGACAATATCGTCGCCCTCGCCCGCAAGGGCGGCGTGGACAGCGGCGAGTATCTGGCCCAGGTGCAGAACGCCCGGTCCATCCTCGGCGAACTCGGCAAGAACCCGCGCTGGGGCTACAATCCGACTGTCGTCGATGATCGCCTGCGCCGCCTCGAGGACCGCGGCCGCGCCGCTGCCGTCCTGTCCAGCGTCGACGCCACCTATGACCGCGTCGGCCCGCACGAGGCATTGAAGCAGGCCGAGACCGCCATCTTCGACCCCGGCCTGCAGATGGACGAGGCGGAGCGCCAGTCGCGCTTCAACATGGTCAAGGCGCACGTCTCGGCGCGCAAGGCCGAGGCGACCGAAGATATCCGCGAGATCCGCGCCCTGGCCGAACCCACCATCACGGCGCTCCGGGATGGGTTGGATTTGGAGGCGGATGGCGACCTGCTGCGCCAGAAGATGCTCAGCCTCGGCGACACCATCGGTGCGGCGCGGGTCACCTATGCGATGGAATATGGCCGTGGAAAGCGCGGCCAGTTCGCGCTCCCGACAGCGGACTGGTCGCGGAGCTCCGCGGTGCCGGGCGCGAACTCGCCCATCGGACAGAAGGTGGCTGCCGCTGCCCAGGCAGCGGGGCTGCCGCTCAACATCGTCATGCCCATCATTGCGCAGGAAAGTGGGTTCGATCCCGCGCGCCGGCCGATCGGGAAGGACGGAAAGGCCTTGTCGTCGGCGTTCGGCGTCTTCCAGCTGCTGAAGGCCGAGCGTGATTCCGCCGGCATCGGCGACACGACCGATCCGGACGCGCAGATCCCTGCCGGCATCCGCAAGATGCAATCCGTCTATGCCACCGCGAAGGCGGCCGTCGGGCGCGAACCCACGCCCGGCGAGTTCTACGCGGTGTACTATCAGGGCGAAGGCGCCGGCCCCAAGATTCTCCAGAATCCCGAGGGCGATTTCCGCGCGACCGTCGGCCAGAAGGTGATCGACGCGAACCCCTGGCTTGCCGGGATCAAGACCAACGGCGACTTCATCCGGTGGACCAGCCAGAAGATGGCGGAGCGCGGAGCGGAAGGCGTTGCTGGCGGCCCCATCACTGCGCTCCCGCCATCTCAGATCGCGGGTCTGCGCCAATGGGCCGGCACCACGTTCGACGGCATGATGGCCGATGCGAAGAAGTCCATCGGCAAGTGGCACGTCACCGAGGACGACGTCGGCTTCCTCTCCGGTCGGGTGTTTCCGTTCCTCGACGAGAAGCGGAGGCGGCAGGCCGTCGAGTTTCTCGGCGATGCGGAACGGTCGGGCGCCTTGCTCGACCTTTCGCCCGATGCGCGACAGGTTCTGCGGAACAGCCTGGAGGAGGCTGCGGCCAGCGGCAACCATGCGGCCCGCGCCGCCCTGCTCGATGACGAGGAGCGGTTCGCCACCCTCCAGCGCATGGAGCAGGAAACCCCACTCCTGCGCGGCGTGCGCGCCGGCTGGATCAAGCCCCCGCCGCCGGTGCCGTGGCAGGGTTCCGATAATCAGGTGCAGGCCGCGCTCCAGGCGCATGCCAAGGCCGCCATGGTGGTCACGAACCAGTTGAAGAGGCCGGTCCCAGCTTTCGAGGGGGAGGACCTCCGGTCCCTCAGCAGTGCCCTTGATGCCGCCGACACCAGCGGCAAGGTGCGCATCCTCGGCGCCCTGGCCACGCTGCCGCCCGGCGTGCGGGAAGCCACGTTCGGGAAACTGCACGAGACCGGGCCGAAGGGCTCGGTGCTGGCCTTCGCCGGCGGTCTCGCGACGGACGCGCCCGATATCGCGGCGAGCATCGTGCGGGGCCGGGATGCGCTCACTGCCGAGCCGCGCTTCGTGCCGCACAAGGATTCCGAGGCACAGGCATTCACGGAAGCTCTCGACGCCGCGCTTCCGGCCTCCGCCTTCTCCATCGGGCACCGCGTCGACGAGCGCGAGGCCTACGCCACCATGCGCGGCGCCGTGCGCGCCCGATATGCCGACCTCTCCGCTGCCGCCGGCGACACATCCGGCGTGCTGAAGCGCGAACGCCTGGACCGCGCCGTCCAGGAGGTGACCGGCGGAACGGTCCGCCAGAACGGAGCGACCGTCCTGGCGCCGAAGCGCGGCATGGATCAGTCGACGTTCGACGCCATCCTGCTCGGCCTGACCGATTCCGACCTCGCCGGCGCCAGCACGACGTCCGGCAAGCCGGTCACCGCGCAATATCTTCGCGACAGCGCCACCCTCGAATCCTTCGCCCCCGGGCGCTATCTCGTCCGGCTCAATCGCAATGCCGACGCTCCCCAATATGCCGTCGGCGATGGCGGCCGTCCTTTCATCCTCCGCCTCGATGACAAGCAACCGGCGGCGCCCCGCGCCTGGGGCGTTCCCGCGGCATCCGCGACGATCCCCTGGACGGCCTCGAACTTCGGACGCGACCCGTCCGGCATGCCGGGGGATGCCCGATGAGCTTCGGGATCTTCACCAAGGGGCAGAATGAATCGCTGGACTACGCGCAGCAGCATCTCGCCGAGGATCTGCCGCTGGGGCTCGGTGAGGCCTTTGACGCCTCTTGGCGGGAAGGCCTCCTCTTCGGCCAGTCGGTCTCCTCCAGCACCTCGCGCATGGAGGGCGTCCAGGATTATCTCGACGGCATCCGCGAGAAGACCGGCACGGTGCTCACCAACCCGGCGCTCGGCGGCGGCGACGCTGCGCTTGCCGAGCTGAACGGTCAGCTGACGGCGCTCGCCCCGCGTTTCCCCGATCTCAACCTGAAGCCGCTCACTGCGGAGGACCTCGACCGCCTCGGCGAGGAGAAGGCTCGGCGGGCGCGGCAAACGTACCAGCGGGCCGCGTCGCGCGAGCAGACTTGGGGCGGGGCCGCCGGCCTGGCGCTCGGTTCCCTCGCGTCCGGTGCCGCCGATCCCGTCAACATCGTGACCGTGCCGCTTGCGGCGCCGGCCTCGCTGGGCATCCTCGGCACCGCGCTCGCCACCGCGGGCATCACCGCCGGCACCCAGATCGGCATCGAGGCGCTCGCCGCCCCCTTCAAGGAACGCGTCGAGCCGGGCTACGGCGCCAGCGGCGAGGCGGCACAGAACGTGCTCATGGCGGGCGTCGCGGGTGGCGTGCTCGGGGGCGGGGTGAAGGGGCTTTCGGCGCTCTGGACGCGGTATCGCACCGGCTCCTGGCCGCGCTCCGTTCGCGACGCCGGCAACGTGGTGGCGAGCGAAGGTCAGATCGCCGATACCAACCTCGTGCCCACGGTCGAAGGCGAGATCGCACACCGCACGGCGCTCCAGAAGGCCATCGACGACCTCGTCTCCGGCCGGCCGGTGGACGTGTCCGAGAACGTCACGCCCGATCTGCTGCGCGCCTATGGGGAGCGCCTCGTCCCTGTTCTGGAGGCGCGCTCGAAGGCCATCGCCGCTGAAGAGACCGCCTTCGCCCTGGAGCGAGAGGCCGCGCGTCTGCCCGCCTCCATGGAGCGGCTCTCCGAGCTTCAGCTCGCGGACATCCGGGGCTCGGCCCGAAGCCTCGATCAGGAAGCCGCCGCGGCCTTCGCGTCCCTGCGCACCGAAGCTGACAGCCTGGCCTCACGTCGTGCCGCGATCGAGGCGCGGGCTGCCGATCGTGATGCCCTGCGCACCGAGGTGGAAGGCCTCCGCTCGGACCTCGCGGCGGCCGAGCAGCGCCTCGCCGATGCGCGCACCCCGACGGACCCGGACACGGCCGCCCGGCTGTCGGCCATCGAGCAGGATCTTGCCGGCGACGGCCTGCCCGCCGCGCGCCGTGCGGAGCTGGAGGCGGAGCGCGCCAGCATCACCGAGACGCTGGCCGCCACAGCTCCGGGGGATGCTCGGACCATCGCGAGCCTTACCGCCGAGGCGAAGGGCCTGCGCTCCGCCCTTGCGCGGAAGGAGAAGGCGCTAGCCCGGGCGGAGGAGACCGACACGCGGGCCCGCGCCAAGCTCGACAAGGCAGACGCGGACCTTCCCCGGCGGATTACGGCGGGAGAGCAGCGCGCCGCCGGCCGGCGGGAAGCCATCACCACCGAGATGCGTCGCACCGTCGCCCGGCTGGCGCAGGACGGATATGGCGTTCGCCTGGCGCAGGACGAGGCCGCCCAGATCGCCGGCCGCATTCTCGATGCTGGCGATGGTGAAGCCGATCAGGTGCTGCGCTCGGTCACCGAGGATCTGGTCGATCGCGCACTGGCCAAGCGTCGCGCCGAGACGCCATCTGCGCCCGCGGCCGGCCGGGCCGATCCTGTCGGCGAGCAACGGGTCCGTGTTGGCCATTGGACCGAGCAGATGCGCAAGCGCATCCAGGGGCTCGCCCGCGAGGTCGGGTACGACATGCCGCGCGATGAAGCTGCGACGGTCGCCGCGGCTGTGG
>JAEWBL010000074.1 GCA_023391175.1 Pseudomonadota bacterium | reverse complement strand
CCGTCCTACCGCGTGTCGGTCAACGACTTCATCATCAAGGCGCTGGCGCTCGCGCTCCAGAAGGTGCCGGCGGCCAATGCCGTGTGGGCCGAGGACCGCATCCTGCGCATGAAGCATTCGGACGTTGGCGTGGCGGTCGCCATCGACGGCGGCCTCTATGCCCCCATCGTGAAGAAGGCGGAGCAGAAGACCCTCTCCACCATCTCCAACGAGATGCGCGACCTTGCCGCCCGCGCGCGCACCAAGAAGCTGAAGCCGGAGGAATATTCCGGCGGTTCCACCTCCGTGTCGAACCTCGGCATGATGGGGATGCGCAACTTCACCGCCATCATCAACGCGCCCCAGTCCTCCATCCTCGCGGTGGGCGCTTCGGAGCAGCGTGCCGTGGTGAAGGGCGGCGAGGTGAAGGTCGTCACCCAGATGACCGTCACCATGACCTGCGACCACCGGGTGATGGACGGCGCGCTCGGCGCCGAACTGCTTAGCGCGTTCAAGGGCTTTATCGAGAAGCCCATGGCGATGCTGGTGTGAGGTCGTAGCGCCAGCGGCTCAGGCCGGCGCGGGGCTTGCGCCTCCGCTGGCGGGCCTGACAGGGCTGCGGCAGATCAAATCCTGCCGCAGCGGAGCAGTGTAGCTGCGGGACAGCGGCGCCCCGCGCCGTTCGACCCGAGAAAGGAACAACAATGAGCCACACGCCCCACGAGCTCGCCGCCGACTTCCCGGAATATGCCGAGAAGATCCAGGCGCTGAAGCTCTCCGACGCTCATTTCGCCAAGCTCCACGAGGCTTATCACGAGGTGAACCGGCAGGTTCACCGGGCCGAGACCGATGTGGAGCCCACCGGCGACGAGGAGATCGAAGCCATGCGCCGCGAGCGCATGCGCCTCAAGGATGAGCTCTACGCCATCCTCACCAAGTGAGGGGCTGAGGGGGCGGGTATCCACCCCCGTGCAGCCCGACCCCTCTCCCGTTCGCGGGGGAGGGATCGTACGGGAACGGAAGGACAAGCCCACCCGATGAAGCTCTATCTCGCCGGCCCGGAGGTGTTCCTCGACGATGCGCGCGAGATTGGCCGGCGCAAGGTGGAGCTGTGCGCCCGCCACGGGTTCACGGGCCTGTTTCCCCTCGATGGCGAGATCGCCCTCGATGCGGCGGGCGGGGTTTCCGCCGCCGCGATCTTCGCCGCCAATCTCGGGCTGATGCGGACCGCCGACGCGGTGCTCGCCAACCTCACGCCCTTCCGCGGCATCAGCGCCGATCCCGGCACCGCCTTCGAGGTCGGGTTCGCCTTCGCTCTCGGCAAGCCGGTGGCGGCCTATTCCAATCATCCCGGCGAGCTGAAGCACCGCGCCCGCGCCACCATCGGTGCCGCGCCGGAGGGGCCGGACAGCCTCATGGCCGACGGCCTCCATGTGGAGGACTTCGGCCATTTCGACAATCTCATGCTGGCCGAGGCGCTCCATGCCTCCTGCCTGCCGGTGATCCAGGCCGACGCCCCGGCCGAGGATCCCTTCCGCGACCTTTCCCTGTTCGAGGAGGCGCTTTTGCGCCTCGCCGAAGCCCACGCCGGCGGCCGCCTCGGGACGCCCCGATCCTCATCACGACCAGAGCCCGCCGCAACAGCGCGCGGCGAGGAGACCTTCCATGGCTGATAACTACGACATCATCGTCATCGGCGGCGGGCCGGGCGGCTACGTGGCCGCGATCCGCGCCGCGCAGCTCGGCTTCAAGACCGCGGTGGTGGAGAAGAGCCACCTCGGCGGCATCTGCCTGAACTGGGGCTGCATCCCCACCAAGGCGCTGCTGCGCTCCGCCGAGATCTACCACTACATGGAGCACGCCAAGGATTACGGCCTCTCCGCCGAGAAGATCGGCTTCGATGCGGCGGCCGTGGTGAAGCGCTCGCGCGGCGTCTCCTCCCAGCTCGCCACCGGCGTCGGCTTCCTTTTGAACAAGAACAAGGTGGACGTGATCTGGGGCAAGGCCACCTTCACCGCCCCCGGCAAGCTGAAGGTCGAGGCCGCCCAGAACCCGCCGAAGAATGCCAAGGGCGGCGGCGACTACACCGCCAAGCACATCATCGTCGCCACCGGCGCCCGCCCGCGCGCGCTGCCTGGCCTTGAGCCCGACAAGAAGCTGATCTGGACCTATTTCGAGGCCATGGTGCCCGAGACCATGCCCAAGAGCCTGCTGGTCATGGGCTCCGGCGCCATCGGCATCGAGTTCGCCTCCTTCTACCGCACCATGGGCGTCGACGTGACCGTGGTGGAGGTGCTGCCGCAGATCCTCCCCGTGGAGGACGAGGAAATCGCCGCCATCGCCCGCAAGCGCTTCGAGAAGCTGGGCATGAAGATCATGTCCGGCGCCAAGGTGACGGGCGTGACCAAACACGCGGACAGCATCACCGCCCATGTGGAAGATTCCAAGGGCGCCAAGCACGACATCACCGTGGACCGGATGATCTCGGCCGTGGGCGTGGTGGGCAATGTGGAGGGCCTCGGGCTCGAGGCCATCGGCGTGAAGATCGAGCGCGGCATCATCGTTGCCGACGGCTATGGCCGCACCAGCGTGCCCGGCGTCTATGCCATCGGCGACATCGCCGGCCCGCCCATGCTGGCGCACAAGGCCGAGCATGAGGGCGTGATCTGCGTCGAGACCATCAAGGGTCTCCACACCCACCCCATGGACAAGCTGAAGATCCCGGGCTGCACCTATTGCACGCCGCAGATCGCCTCCGTGGGCCTCACCGAGAAGAAGGCCAAGGAGGCCGGACGCGAGATCAAGGTCGGCCGCTTCCCCTTCATCGGCAACGGCAAGGCCATCGCGCTCGGCGAGCCGGACGGCCTGGTGAAGACCATCTTCGATGCCAAGACCGGCGAACTGCTCGGCGCCCACATGGTGGGTGCGGAAGTGACCGAGCTGATCCAGGGCTTCGTCATCGCCATGAACCTCGAGACCACCGAGGAAGACCTCATCCACGCCGTGTTCCCGCACCCGACCCTGTCCGAGATGATGCACGAGAGCGTCATGGCGGCCTACGGGCGCGCGATCCACGTGTGAGGGAGCTTATCCCGGCCGAGCGCAACGGCACGTGAGTGCCGAGGAGCGAGAGCCGGGATCCAGCGCAAGGACTCAGCCTCAGCCGAAGGCGGCTCTTTCCTGCCGCCCGCGCTTGTGTCCGCTGCGCGGGAGTCTTGCGCTGGCCCCCGGCTCGGCGCTCCGGCTGCGCCGTCCCTGGTCCGGGGAACCGGAGCGGGACCGCTCGCCAAGCGGAGCCGTTGGCGGCATGATCCGGACGCGCCCTCGCTTCTGCGGGCGCGTGCGAGGGGACCATCATGGACCAGCAGACCTACGCATTCCTGAGCCAGCCGGGCGTCGGCTTCTTCTCGCTCATCATCATCGGCATCATCGCCGGCTGGGTGGCGGAGCGGGTGACGGCGAGCAACCACGGCCTGCTGACGAACCTTCTCGTCGGCGTGGCGGGCGCCTTCATCGGCGACAAGCTGGCGGGCGTGCTGAACGTGCCGGTGCACGGCTTCTTCCGCACGCTGATCGCCGCCATCGTCGGTGCCATCATCCTGCTGTGGGTGTGGCGGGCGATCAGGTCGCGCTGACGGAACGTCTGCGCTGGAGTATGCCGGCCCTGCGGCGCCGTCCCTTCCGGGCGGGGGCGCGGGGCATTATGTTGCTGGATTGCAGGCGCCGTCATGGCGTCCTGCCGGGTATGGAAGTTCGCTCATGGTCACGGTGATCGACACGCGGGAACGGCCGCGTCATCCGGAGAAGGCGCATCGGCCGGAAACCGAGGTGCTGCGCAAGCCAGAGTGGATCCGGGTGAAGGCGCCGGGCTCGGCCGGCTGGTCGAAGACCGCCGGCATCGTGAAGGAGCACGGGCTCGTCACCGTGTGCGAGGAGGCGGGCTGCCCCAACATCGGTGAGTGCTGGGAGAAGAAGCACGCCACCTTCATGATCATGGGCGACACCTGCACCCGCGCCTGCGCCTTCTGCAACGTGCGCACCGGCCTGCCGGATGCCCTCGACCGGGACGAGCCGCAGAAGGTGGCGGATTCCATCGCCAAGCTCGGCCTCTCCCACGCCGTCATCACCTCGGTGGACCGGGACGATCTCGCCGACGGCGGTGCCGAGCATTTCGCCCGCACCATCGCCGCTATCCGCAAGGCGAGCCCGAAGACCACCATCGAGATCCTGCCCCCTGATTTCCTGCGCAAGGACGGGGCGCTGGAGGTGGTGGTCGCGGCGCGCCCCGACGTGTTCAACCACAATCTGGAGACGGTACCCTCGCGCTACCTCTCCGTGCGGCCCGGCGCGCGCTATTTCCATTCGCTGCGCCTGCTGCAGAAGGTGAAGGAACTGGACCCGTCCATCTTCACCAAGTCCGGCATCATGGTCGGCCTCGGCGAGGAGCGGCCCGAGGTGCTCCAGCTGATGGACGACCTGCGCTCGGCGGACGTGGATTTCATCACCATCGGCCAATATCTCCAGCCCACCCGCAAGCACCACAAGGTGGAGCGGTTCGTGACGCCGGACGAGTTCAAGGCCTATGAGACGGTGGCCTACGCCAAGGGCTTCCTGATGGTCTCGGCGAGCCCGCTCACCCGCTCGTCCCACCATGCGGGCGACGATTTCGAGAAGCTGCGCTCGAACCGCGCGGCGCGCCTCGGACGCGCCTGACGTGCCTTCCTTCTCCAACAGCCGGCGCGTCAGGCACTCCGCCCCCGACATGTTCGACCTGGTGGCGGACGTGGAGCACTACCCCGAGTTCGTGCCGCTGTGCCAGGCGCTGCGCGTCAAGCGCCGCACCAAGTCGGACGAGGGCGTGGAAATCCTCGTGGCGGATATGACGGTCGCCTACAAGCTGATCCGCGAGACCTTCACCTCGCGGGTGACGCTCGACCGGCCCCGCCTCACCATCCACGTGGAATATCTCGACGGCCCCTTCAGCCGCCTCGACAACCGCTGGGAGTTCATCCCTCAGGGCGAAAGCGCGTGCGAGGTGAAGTTCTTCATCTCCTACGAATTCCGCTCGCGCACGCTGGGCATGCTCATGGGCGCCATGTTCGACGCCGCCTTCCGCCGCTTCGCCGATGCGTTCGAGAAGCGGGCGGACGAGGTCTATAGGACGGTCGGGTAGGAGGAGGGCGCCTCCATGGGGGCGCCGGCCTCGCGCAGCGCCTTGAAGCCGCCTTCCACATGGGCGACCGGCTTCAACCCCATGTCCTGCGCCGTCGCCGCCGACAGCGCGGAGCGCCAGCCGCCGGCGCAGAAGAAGATGAAGGCCCGATCCTCGCCGAACACCGGCTTGAAATAGGGGCTTTCCGGGTCGATCCAGAATTCCAGCATCCCGCGCGGGCAATGGAAGGCGCCCGGCACGCGGCCTTCGCGTTCAAGCTCGCGCGGGTCGCGCAGATCCACCAGCAGCGCGCCCTCGCCGGCGCGGCGCAGGGCTTCCTGCGGCGTCACGGTCTCGACCTTCGCGTTCGCCTCGGCAAGGAGGGCCTTGTAGCCGCGGGTGATGGTCTGGGGCATGGGCGTCCTCCGGTTTGGCAGAGTGTTTTCCCCTCTCCCCTTGCGGGAGAGGGTGGAT
>JAEWBL010000284.1 GCA_023391175.1 Pseudomonadota bacterium | reverse complement strand
CGGGAACAGAGGGGGCAATTTCCGCCATGCTCATCTCACACCCGCTCGCTGGATTTCTCGGCGATGAGGCCGGTGGGGAAGAGGCCGATGAGGGCGATGATGACGGCGAAGGCCACCACGTCCTTGTAGGCGCTGGTGAAGGGCAGGACGACGGTGACGAGGGTCTGCACCCCCGCGAACAGGAAGCCGCCGATGATCGGCCCGATGAGGCTGCCGAGCCCGCCCACCACGGCGCAGGCGAAGCCTATGATGCCGAGCATCACGCCCATGTTGAAGTTGATCTCCCGGTAGTAGAGCCCGAGCATCAGCCCCGCGAGGCCGGCGAGCATGGATCCCAGCGCAAAGGTGCCGAGCACGGTGCGGTTGAAGCTGACGCCCGCGAGCTGCGCCACCTCCTCGTCCTGCGCCACCGCGCGGATGGAGAGGCCGAGGCGGGTGCGGGTGATGATGAGGTGGGTGCCGAGCACCACGGCGAGGCCAGCGAGGAGGATGATGACGCTGTCCACGCCCACGCTGAACGATCCCGCCTTCAGCACCCCGTCCGGCAGCAGGGCCGGGAAGGGCTTGGGATTGCCGCCGTTGGGCACGCCGAGGCGGATGGCCTCGCGCAGCACGGTGCCGGCCATCAGCGTCGCAAGCAGCACGTTGACGCCGGGCGCGTTCTTGAGCGGCAGCACCAGCAGCCGGCCGATGATGACGCCCGAGAGCGCGCCCGCCCCCAGCGCCGCGATGAGCCCCACCGCCAGCGCCAGCGGGCCGGAGAGGCTGACGAGCCCGGCCATCAGCCCCGCCGCCCCGAAGGCGGAGAAGGCGCCGACGCTCACCACGTCGCCGTGGGAGAATTTGATCACGTCCAGCACGCCGAAGAACAGCGAGAAGCCGACCGCGACGATGGCGTAGATGGTGCCGAGCATCAGCCCATTGAACAGGTATTGGGCGAGAAGTCCGGGATCCATGGCGGGTCTCTCAAGGGGGAGCGTGAACCGGCGCGCTGCAAGAAGGGCGCCGGGACGTGTTCAGATTTTTCCCGGCCGTCATGCCCCGGCTTTTCCGGGGCATCCACCGGGCCGATATCACCGCATCCGCAGAGCAGACGCCGGCCCATGCGGTGAAGTGGATCCCCCGGACAAGCCGGGAGATGACGGTGCGGGATGACGGGGAGCGGCCGTTATCCCTGGGCGGCGGTCGCCGCGAGGCCCATCAGTTGCTCGCTGCCTTGCCCGGCAGCTTCTTGCTGCCCGTCGCATAGGCACTGTCGGGCCAGTAGACCCACTTGCCGTCCTGCGAGACATAGACGTTGGCGGAGACGATGTTCTGCCGGTGGTCGTCGAAATTGATCTCGCCCACCAGCGCCTTGTAGCCCTTGGTGGTGTTGAGGATGTCGCGCACCTTCTTGCGGTCCGGGCCGACCTTCTCGATGGCGTCCATGATGAGGTTGGCGGCGGAGAAGGCGAACGGGCCGTAGGCGTCCGGGTCCTCGCGGTAGCCGGCCTTGGCATAGGCGTCAATGAAGGCCTTGCCGTCGGCATACTTGGTCAGCGGCGCGCCATTGTGGAACGACACGGTGCCCTCGGCGGCAGGGCCGGCGCCCTCGATGAAGCCGGCGCTCATGATGCCGGAGACGCCCGCAAGCTGCGCCGGAATGCCGAGCCGGTCCATCTGCGAACGCACGCGCACGCCGAGCGGGGTGAGGCCGCCGATGAACACCACGTCCGGCTTCAGCTCCTTCACCTTGGTCAGCTCGGCGGTGAAGTCCTGCTGGTCCGGCGGCACCGGGAAGGTGGCGAGAATCTCGCCGCCCTGGGGCTTGAGGTTTTCGGCGAAATACTTGTTCTGGCCCTTGCCGTAGTCGGTGGTGTCGTGGATCACGACGAAGGTCTTGAAGCCCTGCTTGGTGAGGAACTCCGCGGCCATCTTGCCTTCATTGATCATCGTCCCGTTGACGCGGTGGATTTCCTTGTAATCGTTGCCGTAGGTGATCTCCGGCAGCACCGCGCCCCACACCACCACCGGCAGGCCGAAGCGGTTGTAGGTGTCCACCGTGGCGATGGCCACCGCCGAGCAGTAATGGGTGATGCCGGCGATGATGGACTTGTCGGAGGCCGCCTTTGTGGCCACCTGCACGCCCACGTTGGGCTTGCACTCGTCGTCGAACGGCACCAGCTCGTAGGTGTACTTGGCGTCCGGCTTGGCGTTATGCAGGTCCACGGCGAGCGCCGCGGAATTGCGGCCGCCGAGTCCGGTGGCGGAATTGCCGCCGGTGAGCGGGCCGATGAAGGCGATCTTCACCGTGTCGCGCGCCAGCGCGGGCGCCGTAGCCAGCGACAGCGCCGCGAGGGCCATACCCGCAAGATTGAACAGCTTTCGAGCCGTGAGCTTTCGATCCGTTGCCATGTGATGATCCTCTGGAAGGGATTGTTCTGTTGAGGGCGTGCGGCGCCGGTCGTTGCCGGCTCCGGTGGACGGGAAAATTCAGGCCGCGCCGTCGGCGAAGAGCACGTCCGCCGCGGGGTCGAGCGCCCCGTCCTCGGCCGCGCGGGCGATGGCAGCGCCCTCGGAGAAATAGGCCGGCTCGCGGGCGGAGCGATCCACCTCCAGGTGGAACACGTCGAAGCGGTTGTAATAGCCCACCACGTCGTGGAACTGCTTGGGCTCCACGCAGCGGGCGGTGTCGATCTCGGCGTAGAGGATGCCCTCGTGCTCGCCCAGCACCTCGCCCACCACCTGCGAGGTGGGATCGAGCACCATGGAGATGCCGCGGGGGGAATTGTCCATCACGTCGAGGTTCGCCTTCCCCATGCTGCCCATGGCCTCGCGCATGGCGGCGTCGACGAAGCCCGAGGCGACGATGTTGAACACCTTGGCCTCGAAGGCATGGGCGCCGGCGCGGATCTCGATGGCGCGCTTCAGATCATAGGCGCCATCCTCCTCGGGGGGACGGGTCGGCCAGATCGGCGGATAGGAGGAGATGTGCACCTGCTCTCCTTGCGCCATCAGGGCATAGCGCGCGAGGGGATTGGTGTTCTCTCCGCAGATCAGCATGCCGACCCGGCCGATCTCTGTGGACGTGACGCGCAGGCCGCGCGCGTCGCCGTTTGCCCACACCAGCTTCTCGTAGAATGTGGGGACGAGCTTCCGGTGGTGGTTGAGGATCGCGCCGTCCGGCCCGATCAGCACGTTGGAATTCCAGATGCAGCCGACGCTGGCGTCCGTGCCCTCGGTGAAGCCG
>JAEWBL010000276.1 GCA_023391175.1 Pseudomonadota bacterium | reverse complement strand
CATATAGAATGTGAGGAAGGCCTCCACCTCCGCCCGTCCTTCCGGCGTCGCAAGGTTGGCCGCCACCACCTCGTGGCCATCGAGGGAGAGCGTGAGCGTTCCCGTCGCCGCGTCATAGCGCGAGGCGAGGGCGGCGAGGCGGGCGTCCCGCATCAGCATCAGGAAGGCGGTCTTCTGACGGTAAGAGGGCTCGGCGGGATCGAAGCCGCTGGGGCCGTTCTCCACCGCATAGAGGCGATCGTTCGGAAAGAACGCGCCGGCGGTCAGCTCCACGGCGTCGAGCGCCTCGGGGGAGAGGCCCTTGACCGGATGGCGGTAGAGGGCGGTGACGGTGGCGGGGGGCAGCGCGGCCGCCGGAATGGCGGAGGTCGAGGCGACGGACGACACAGGCATGCGGGGCGCTCCTTCGGGTCCGGAGGCCCTCGCGTCCCATGCCCCGCCGGCCCGGTCAAGGGCGCCGAAAATTTCGCCTGGATCAAGGCGATGGCGGCGTGCCTGACCTAACGTCGGGGTCTCGGAAGGGGGTGGCGGCGCGGTCTGGCCCGGCCGGCTCGAAA
The DNA here is from genome assembly GCA_023391175.1 of Pseudomonadota bacterium. Lineage (GTDB taxonomy): Bacteria > Pseudomonadota > Alphaproteobacteria > Rhizobiales > Xanthobacteraceae > Xanthobacter. The sequence continues at coordinate 9,729 of JAEWBL010000276.1, read as the reverse complement.
TCGTTCCGTCACCCCCTTCCGTTGCAGCGGGGCCACACCCACATGAGGCACGGCGCAGGTTTGTTCCGCCTGTGCGACGGTAGCCGGGGATGCCGGGACCGTGTCCCGCCGCGCCCCCTATGCTTCTTGAGAAGGTATCGGGCGCGGGAAGGAGGAGAGACAGATGAATTTTGAGATCTATACCGAGCGCGCGCGGGGCTTCGTCCAGTCCGCCCAGTCGCTGGCGGTGCGGGAGGGCAACCAGCAGTTCACGCCGGAGCATCTCCTGAAGGTGCTGATGGACGATCCGGAGGGCCTGTGCTCGGGCCTCATCCAGCGCGCGGGCGGCAATCCCGTGCTGGTGCGCGCCGAGGTGGAAGCGGCGCTGAAGAAGCTGCCGAAGGTGTCGGGCGGCTCGGGACAGGTCTACGTGTCCCAGCAGCTCGCCAAGGTGTTCGAGACCGCCGAGCAGGCGGCGAAGAAGGCGGGTGACGGCTACGTCACCGTCGAGCGGATGCTGCTCGCCCTCGCTATCGAGAAGGACACCGACGCCGGCAAGATGCTGGCGAAGGCGGGCGTGACCCCGCAGACCCTGAACGCGGCCATCGAGGCCCTGCGCAAGGGCCGCACCGCGGACACCGCCACCGCCGAGAACGCCTATGACGCGTTGAAGAAATATGCCCGCGACCTCACCCAGGCCGTGCGGGACGGCAAGCTCGACCCGGTGATCGGCCGCGACGAGGAGATTCGCCGCACCATCCAGGTGCTGGCGCGCCGTACCAAGAACAACCCCGTGCTCATCGGCGAGCCCGGCGTCGGCAAGACCGCCATCGTGGAGGGTCTCGCCCGCCGCATCGTGGATGGCGACGTGCCGGAGAGCCTGAAGGACAAGAGCCTTCTCTCCCTCGACATGGGCTCCCTCATCGCCGGCGCGAAGTATCGCGGCGAGTTCGAGGAGCGCCTGAAGAGCGTGCTCTCCGAAGTCGAGGCGGCCGAGGGCGGCATCATCCTGTTCATCGACGAGATGCACACCCTCGTCGGCGCCGGCAAGACCGACGGCGCCATGGACGCGTCCAACCTGCTGAAGCCCGCCCTTGCCCGGGGCGAGCTGCACTGCGTCGGCGCGACCACGCTGGACGAGTATCGCAAGCACGTGGAGAAGGACGCGGCGCTGGCCCGCAGATTCCAGCCCGTCTTCGTCTCCGAGCCCACGGTGGAGGATACCGTCTCCATCCTGCGCGGCCTGAAGGAGAAGTACGAGCTGCACCACGGCGTGCGTATCACCGACTCGGCGCTGGTGTCTGCGGCGGTTCTCTCCAACCGCTACATCACCGACCGCTTCCTGCCCGACAAGGCCATCGACCTCGTGGACGAGGCCGCCTCGCGCCTGCGCATGCAGGTGGACTCGAAGCCCGAGGAGCTGGACAGCCTCGACCGCGAGATCATGCGCCGCAAGATCGAGCAGGAGGCCCTGAAGAAGGAGACCGACAGCGCCTCCCGCGACCGCCTGAAGCGGTCCGAGAAGGAGCTGGCGGACCTGGAGGAGAAGGCCTCCGTCCTCACCTCCAAGTGGAAGTCCGAGAAGGAGAAGCTGGGCGAGGCGACCACCGTCAAGGCCAAGCTCGACCAGGCGCGCGCCGATCTCGCCTCCGCGCAGCGGCAGGGCGAATACCAGAAGGCCGGCGAGCTGACCTATTCGGTCATCCCGGAGCTGGAGAAGAAGCTCGCCGACATCGAGAAGGCGGGCGCGGCCAGCGGCATGGTGGAAGAGGCGGTGACGCCCAGCCACATCGCCGGCGTCGTCTCCCGCTGGACCGGCGTGCCGGTGGACAAGATGCTCGAAGGCGAGCGCGAGAAGCTCCTGCGCATGGAGCTGGAGCTGGCGAAGCGCGTGGTGGGCCAGTCGGAGGCTGTGGCCGCCGTCTCCACCGCCGTGCGCCGCGCCCGCGCCGGCCTTCAGGACCCGAACCGGCCCATCGGGTCGTTCCTCTTCCTCGGCCCCACGGGCGTCGGCAAGACGGAGCTGACAAAGGCGCTCGCCGAGTTCCTGTTCGACGACGAGACGGCGATGGTGCGCATCGACATGTCGGAATACATGGAGAAGCACTCCGTGAGCCGGCTGATCGGCGCGCCTCCCGGCTATGTGGGCTATGACGAGGGCGGTGCCCTCACCGAAGCCGTGCGGCGCCGGCCCTATCAGGTGGTGCTGTTCGACGAGGTGGAGAAGGCGCATCCGGACGTGTTCAACGTCCTCCTGCAGGTGCTCGACGACGGGCGTCTGACGGACGGACAGGGCCGCACGGTGGACTTCCGCAACGTGCTTATCGTCATGACCTCAAACCTCGGCGCCGAATTCCTCGCCGATCCGCGCCAGCCCATGGGCTTCAAGGTGCCGGGTCATGCGGGCGACGAGGTGGTGTCCGACGAGGAGGCCTACGACATGGTGATGGGGGCCGTGCGGCGTCACTTCCGCCCGGAATTCATCAACCGGATCGACGAGATCGTCATGTTCCACCGCCTGAAGCGGGACCAGATGGACCACATCGTGGACATCCAGCTGGGCCGGCTGCGCAAGCTTCTGGAGGATCGCAAGATCACCATCGAGCTCTCCCCCGAGGCGCGCAGCTTCCTCGCCGAAAAGGGCTACGACCCGGCCTATGGCGCGCGCCCCCTGAAGCGCACCATCCAGAAGCTGGTGCAGGACCCCCTCGCCGAGAAAATCCTCGGCGGCGAGATCCTCGACGGCGCCAGGGTGACCGTGGGTCTGGCCGACGGCCACCTGACCTTCACCAGCGAGGCGGCGAAGGTGGATCAGGCGGCCTGAGGGGACTGGGATTTAGGGTGTGAGAACGGACCCCCGGCGTGCGAGCGCCGGGGGTTTTTGTGGGGGACGGTCGAAAGGTGGCAGCCTGAAGCGTGACGCTGACCGCTCGCTCACCCCTCTAGATCCGTAACAAGTCCCAGCCTTAACAATGAGAGCAATCTGGCTCCCTCGCCTGCGGATTACTGGCATTCGATTGCTTCGCTTTGGCGCGCCTCCCAGGTCGCAACTAGGAAGGTGGCCATCGCACCGGCGAGGTTGACTGCCAACTCTGCGTGTCGGGAGTGCGGGCGCGCGCGTTTTGGTCCTGGGCTGTGTGCGTCACCTAGTTTGTTGCGGAGGGCACCGAGTGACTCGACCACAGATTGGCAGCTTCCAAGTATCTGTTTGAAAACCTGCTCTGTGTGATCGTCAGGCGCCAGTTTTAGAGTTTTGGCCAATTTTCGGTAGAGAGCTGGCAGGTCGTCAGTTTCACTCCACGTGTCTCCGGCTTGGTCTAGTATCCATTTACAAACATCCTCGATAAGGGTGCGCGCGAGAGTGATTGCTCCGCTAGGATCGGAAGTGCGTCTATCCATCGCTGCAGTCCAGCGCGCATGTACTTGAGTCTGGTCAAATGCTGCAAGAATCGCGGAAATGTTTTCATCAGCTGGCGATCCCATTGGGATGGGGCGAACGCGGTAAAACGGGCTGCCTGAGATATGGCCAGCTACATCGAGCAAATAGCCATCCTGCCGAAGCAAATCCGATATTTTTTCCGCCAAATCTACTTGATCCTGGCCTGTACGCGCTTCTGGAGCGGTTACAAATTCGATAAACTTAAATAATAGTGCTCGAGAACATTTGATAAGGCCGAGTGCTTCCAAATTTTTTGGCTTTAGACCATCATTTATAAAGGCTTCAAATAGCAGGTATTTCTCCAGTGTGGGTTCAGATTGATTGGCGGGCGGAGCCATAGAATCTATCGGCCAAACATTACGTATAAAATCTACATCGTCCATGTCGCGAGCTAATGGAATTTCTTCGAAAAGCGCAATCAGGCGTCGTCGCGTAATCGTAGAGACGCTTTGGCCTGACAATTCATCGATTTTTGCTAATTGCTCAGAGAGAAAAAAGTTCTCTTCTTCTTTGAGATACTGACGAGCGCGGGCTAAAACTTCCTCGGCGGAAAGATCGACGATCCGTCTATGAGCGTACCTGAATTTGCTCGAATACGCCTCCTCCTCAGTCCCGTCGGCGAGGTTCAGTCGTCGGCATACCCCCGGAACATCATAGGCTTTGGCATCCGCAATTGCGGATGCCAGTAGCTGCCTGAGTTCCTTTAGCATCGGAGGAGGTAAGGCCGGGAGCATCAAGAACAACGCCCTCTGATATTGACCTTACTAGCTTACAGGAATTCAAGATGGGCGATGCAAGCTATCTTATTGGCTCAAGCCGCACTAAATCGAACTCCGAACCCATGCCCATCCCCCTCGACCTCCAGCACGCCACCGAGCAGTTCAACCGCTTTCTCGCCGACGCGCGGGATACGGCCGGCCTCGGCACGCGCAATCAGGCCTACACCATGGTGGAGGGGGTGCTGGTGGTGTTCCGGCGGCGGTTGTCGGTGGAGGAGGCGATCCGCTTTGCGGGGGTGCTGCCGCCCGTGCTGCGGGCCATCTTCGTGGCGGACTGGGACACGGCGGAGCCGCGTCGGCCGTTCGCGGATCGGGAGACGATGACGGCGGAGGTGCAGGACCTGCGCCGGCACCACAATTTCGCGCCGGCCTCGGCCATTGCCGACGTGGCGGCGGCGCTGCGGCGGAACATGGACGGGGACAAGCTCGACCGTGTCCTCGCCACCCTGCCCGAAGGCGCCGCCGACTTCTGGAAAGCCTGACGCCTACTTCCCCCGCGCTGCCTGCACCAGCTCCTCCGCCCGCTTCACCGCGCCGGCAAAGAACGGCAGTCCCGGCGCGGCCTTGACGAAGCAGGCGCGGAAGGCGTCGCCGCCGGCCTCGCGGACCTGTTCGGCCTGCTTCCAGCGCGGGTCTTCGTCGTTGCGGGTCTTGCCGGCGGCGTCTTCCAGCTTGGTGGCCTTGGCGTTGGCCTCTTTCCAGATGGCTTCGCAGGCGGGCTGGGGCTTGATGCTGGCTTTCAGGTCCGCCGTGCCCACCACCACGCGGCCATCGCCGATGCGGGTGAAGACGATGCTGCTGGGCGGATCGTTCTGCTGGCCCGACTGGGTGAAGAGGCCGAGGGCGGCGGTGACGCTCTCGCCGTCGCCGGCGGTCACCGGCAGGTCCATGTACTTGATGAAGGCGGCATCCGTGCCCAGCACGGCGAAATAGAAGGGCTCCGTGCCCATGGCGCCCTTGAGGCCGAGGCGCAGTTCGGGGGCGGCGTCCTCCTCCTTGGCGCGGGCGGCAAGCCACTTGGTGAAGACGGGCTCGGGGGAGACGAAATAGCGGGTGGTGAGGTTGGCGCCGGAGAAGAGGAGGCCGTCCGGCTCCTTGGATTCCAGAAATTCCGGGTTGAGCGAGGACGGCATGAAGATGGGCTTCTTCTGCGTGCCCTTGAAGCTGAGCGGCCCGAGGAGGGCGACCATCCGCTTTTCCAGATCCTTCAGCAGCGGCGCGCTGAGCTTGTCGATGTCGCCATCGCTCTTGCCCGCCTTCACGGCGGCGGCCACTTCCGCCTCGGCCCTTGTGTGGGCCGCGATGTAGTCGTCCGCCCCATCCGCATGGGCCGCCGCCGGCGCGGCGAGAAGTCCCGCGAGCAGCACCGCGGCCAGGCGGAGGGAGGAGCATCCGGCGGGGCGGGGGCGCGTCATGGGGACTCTCACGGCTAGAACGACATTGGCGGCGCAATCTGCGCCGCCAATGGTAAAAATCAATGCGTGATGAAGGTAGCCCGCTCACTGCCCGCGCGACGTGGCGAGGAAGGCTTCCGCCTTCTTCACGGCGGCGGCGAAGAAGGGCTGGCTGGGGGCTTCCTTCAAGAAGCAGGCGCGATAGGCGATCGAGCCCTCGTCCTGGATCTTGGTGATCTGCTCCCAGCGCGGATCCTGGTCCTTGTTGTCCTTCTCCACCTGCTTCTGCAGCGCGTCGGCCTTGGTCTTGAAGGGCTGCCAGATGGCGTCGCAGGCGGCGATGGGCTTCACGTCCAGCTTCGTAATGGTCACGCCCACCATGGCCTTGCCGCCGCCCACGCGCACGATGGCGATCTCGTTGGGCGCGGTATTGCCGGCGGGCTCCTCGGTCTGGAGGCCGAGCCAGGCGATGGCGGTCTCGCCCGGCGCGGCGGCCACGGGCAGCTCCACATAGGGCTGGTAGTAGCCGCCGTCGAAGGCGATGGCATTGGTGTAAAATTCGGACGTACCCGCCGCCGCCTTCAGGCCGGAGGCGAAGGCCTTCGGGGCGTCCGGGTCCTTGGCGCGGGCGGCGAGCCAGGCGGTGAAGAGGCTGTCGGGCGCCACCACGATGCGGGTGTTGAAATCCTTGGCGGCGAAGGAGATGCCGTCGAGATCCTTGGCGGGGGTGTTCTCGTCGTAGGTCAGCACCCGCAGGGTATATTGCGGGTCGCCGAGGCCCTTGAACTTCACCGGGCCGATGACGACGGTCATCCGCTTGCCGAGGTCCTTGAGCGCGGCTTCCTCGCGCTTGATCACGGCCTCGTCGCCGCTCTTGCCGGCCTTGCCGGCGGCGAGGGAGGCCGCGATGGCCTTGTCGCGGGCGGTCACATAGTCACCTAGCGGATCGGCGGCGGCGAGGGTGGGAAGCGCGGTGGCGAGGACGAAGGCGCAGGCGAGGGAACGAACCGAACCACGGAAGGGGCCGCTCATGGGGGCAGTCCTCTGGGAGAGAAAGGTTTGGCTTTCAACCGGTCGCAGCGGTAGCTGAACCGTTCCCAAGGTCAAGCTTTGTTTGTGGCGAAGTGCGGCCGTGTTCGCGGCGCCATCCCGCGTGTCCAGCGGTCTTTTGATGAAGCCCGTTCCGGCCCGCGCGCTGCGGCGGGCCAGAACGGGCGGGTCAGTTGCTGGCGGCGCGGGTCTTGGCAGCGCCGGCGTTCGCCACCTTGGGCGGCACCGGGGCGTGGCTGAGCAGGGCCTCGATGCGCTCCCGCTCCTTCTTGAACTCGGCGAGGAACTTGCCGTCCAGCGCCCGGCCGCGGGGCAGGCGGATGCGCATGGGATCGACGAAGTTGCCGTTGATCTTCACTTCGTAGTGCAGATGCGGGCCGGTGGAGAGGCCGGTGTTGCCGAGATAGCCGATGAGCTGGCCCTGGCGCACCGTCACGCCCTCGCGGATGCCGCGGGCGAAGCCCGACTGGTGCGAATAGGTGGTGACGTAGCCGTTGGCGTGCTGGATTTCCGTGTGCTTGCCGTAGCCGGATTTCCAGTTGGCGTAGATGATGGTGCCATTGCCCGCGGCATAGATGGGCGAACCGATGGCATCCGCCCAATCCACGCCCGTATGCAGCTTGGAATAGCCGAGGATGGGGTGGCGGCGATAGCCGAAGGGCGAGCGCATGATGCCGCCGGCCATGGGCTTTCTGACCAGGAACTTCTTCGCGCTCTTTCCGTCCTCGTCATAATAATCGACGAGGCCGTCGTCCGTGGTCTGGAAGCGGAAGTAGCGCCGCGTTTCCTTGTTCACGGTGAGGGCGGCGTAGAGCACGTCGTTGGAGGCGCCCGGATCGTCCGAGAACAGCACTTCGAAGCTGTCGCCCGGCTTCACCCGGCGCTGGAAGTCCACGTCGAAGGAATAGACGCGGATGAGATCGGCGATGACGCTGCGCGGCACGTCGTTGCGCAGGGCGGTCTCGTAGATGCTCTCGTAGAGCCGGATGCCGGGGCCGCCGTCATCCTCGTCCGTATCCTCGGAGACGCCGGCCATCTCGGTCTCGGACGGCTCGGGCACGTTGACGAACTCGTCCTTGTCGGAGAGCGCGACGGTGCCCTCGTGGCCGAGGTCGCTGAAGATGGAGATGCGCAGCGGACGCACCCGCTTGTTCTCTTCCTGCAGCAGCAGGTGCATGCGCAGGCCATCCTTCACCGTGCCGTCCCGGCCGCGCTGGAAAGCGGCGGCGGCGGCGCGGGCGTCTTCCTTGGAGACGCCGTTGTCCATGAGGATGGAGACGATGGTGTCGCCCTTCTTCACCACCACCGTGGCGTCCGACCAGTCGTTGCCGCCGGAGGTCTCGTCGGAGGTCTTGGGCACGAAGCTGATGTTGTTGGGTGCCACCGGCACCGGCGCATTGGCGGCGCCGGGCGGCGCGTGGGCGGCGGGAACGGCGGAGGCCGGCAGGCCCGGCGAGCCGAGCGCGTTGCCGACGCTGGCATAGGAGAGGTAGGGCGACGTCGCGGCCTGGGCCGCCATCTGGGGTGGGAAGCCCGGCTGGCCCGCGACGATGGCGGCGGGCAATCCGCCCTGGCCGGGCTGCACGCGGGTCAGCTCGGCCACCTCGCGCACCTTCACCAGCACGTTTTCCATGGAGGTGGCGGCGCCAAGGCGGGTGCTCGGCGGCAGGCTGGAGATATCGCGCATCACCAGCGTCACCTCGCCGGTGGGCTCGGCCTGGGGCGCGACCTCGTCCTTGCTGGAATCGGCCACGAGCTGGGCCGGGTTGAAGCGGGGGATGTTGGAGGACACCGAGGTGGTGGACATTGCGAGGTTCGCCGCCACCCGGGTGAAGGGCCGCACCTTGATGATCTCGCGGTCACCCATCTTGGTGGCGGTGGAGACGCGGAAGGTCTGGCGGGCGGTGGCGACATCGCCGAGGAGCGACATGCGATCGCCCTTGCGGGCCGAGTTGACTGGGCGTTCGCCCACGGCCAGCGCGCCGCGGATGGCGTTGCGCACCTTTTCCGGCATGAGCGCGAAGCGGTGCTCGCCGTCCAGCGCCGCGTAAACGGCGCCGCCCATCAGGAACGAACCACACAAGGCCGTGAGCAGCGTGGCGGCGAACCAGCGCGCGGAGACGCGGCGCCGGTCGATATCCTCTTCATCTCCGTCCACCCCGAGCGGGGGGTCGTCGCCGAGACCGGCAGCGCTCGTGGCGTCGCGCCAGTCCCCGGCTGATCGTCGATGATACAATCTGCGTCCCTCAGCTGCGTGCGCGTGTGCGGCGCACAGGCCGTTACCCGCCAGGGTTTCTGCAAAAACGGTTGCCAACACGTTCGGCGAACAAGACGTTTGGCGAACATGCCTCCCGCCTCACCACCCGTCAATGACGCGGCGCAAATCACGCCCCGTCGGCTCCGTCCGTGGCGGCGCATGTGAGGGTCCGGAGGCGGCAAAAGCATGGCGTCGGCCTTGCCGTTGCGCCGCGCCGCGGTCCCGGCAAGGGACCGCGCATTCAAATCGACACATCCATATACGCGCGCACGCGCGCGAGCGCGATCCGTACGCCCCGGAAGGGCGCGTTGAGAGAGGGCCGGGCCTTTTCGGCGGGGCACTGGCGAAAAAGATCCGGAATTTTTCGGCTGAAGCTTCGCCGACTGCGATTCGATCCGCTCTTGCAGCGCAATATGTCCACAGGCCGAAAATCGTTGCATTGCAATGGGCGGTGGCCCGGTAGGCGGGGATTTGCCCACAGCGTCATACGCGCTTCATCGATGCCGAAAACGGGGGTGTTGACACCGGAAGGGGGTTGCCCCTATAAACCGCCCATCGACGACGCGCTGCCGCCGCCAACTGGACGGATCGACAGCGCGTCTCCGACGCTCCTCACGACTTCACTGATGTGAAGCCGCCGGTTAAAGAGCCGGACGATGGCGCGTCTGTCGGCCCTTCTAGGGCAGGGAAGCTTCTGCTTCCACCGCTGTTTGACATGTATGACAGAAGAAAGAGAAACGTGGACGGCGGAGTCCTTGCGGGGTCTCTTCTGGCAGCGATGCTGGTTGAGATCTGTGAGACTTTGGCGGTCTACGGAACTCCGGACGCTTC
>JAEWBL010000236.1 GCA_023391175.1 Pseudomonadota bacterium | reverse complement strand
TTCCACATAGAGCGCCACCCACGGCGCGCGCAGGCGGTCGGCGAGGCGCTTGGAATAGCGCACCAAGGCGGCGCAGCGCTTGTCCTCGCTGATGCAGACCAGCACCCGCTCGCCCGCCGCCCACGGGCCGGAAATGGCATGGGCGCGCATGTGGCTGAGCAATTGCTCGTCCACGCGCTGGGCGGTGCGGCGCAGGGCCAGCTCGCGCAAGGCGGTGAGGTTGCCGGGGGAGAAATAATTGTCCACCGCGCGCCGGGCGGTGTCGGGCACATAGACCTTGCCGTCGTGCAGGCGCTGGATGAGATCGGAGGCGGTGATGTCGATCACCTCGATCTCGTCGGCGCGGTCGATGATGGCGTCGGGCACCGTCTCGCGCACGCGGATGCGGGTGATCTGCGCCACCACGTCGTTCAGGCTCTCAACATGCTGGATGTTCAGCGTGGAATAGACGTCGATGCCGGCGGCGAGCAGTTCCTCCACGTCCATGTAGCGCTTGGCGTGGCGGCTGTCGGGGGCGTTGGTGTGGGCGAGTTCATCCACCAGCACGAGGTCGGGCTTGCGGGCGAGGATGGCATCGAGGTCCATCTCCTCCAGCATCCGGCCCTTGTAGGGGGCCTTGCGGCGGGGGACGATCTCGAAGCCCTCCACCAGCGCCTGCGTTTCCCTGCGGCCGTGGGTCTCCACCACGCCGATCACCACGTCGGCGCCGTCGTTCAGGCGGGTGCGGCCGGAGGCCAGCATCTCGTAGGTCTTCCCCACGCCGGGGGCGGCGCCGAGGAAGATCTTCAACTGGCCACGGCTCTCCCGCTGCGCCTCCTTCAGGAGGGCGTCCGGCGAGGGGCGCTGGTCGCTCTCGCGCTCTTCGGGCATTGCCGTCTCCCGGCCGGGCCGCTCCGGCCCCGCCTGTTCTATTTTGCGCCGGCGAAGCGGTCCAGCGCCAGATTGAGGGCGAGCACGTTCACCTTGGGCTCGCCGAGGAGGCCGAAGGTGGGCGCGTCGGTCTCGTGCGCCACCAGCCGGCGCAGCACGTCCTCGTTAAGGCCGCGCGCCTTGGCGATGCGCGGCACCTGGAACAGGGCGGCCTCCGGCGAGATGTCCGGATCGAGTCCGGAGGCGGAGGTGGTGACGAGATCGATAGGCACCGCCGCGCCGGGATTCTCGGCCTTCAGGGCCGCCATGTCGCCCTTCACCCGGTCCATGAGGGCGGGATTGGTGGGGCCGAGGTTCGAGCCCATGGAATTGGCGGCGTTGTAGGGCTGCGGCACGGTCTTCGAGGCATCCGCCGGATCGGCACCTGTGGTGGCGGAGGGCCGGCCGTGGAAGTAGCGGTCGGACGAGAAGTTCTGCCCGATAAGGGCGGAGCCGACCACGGTGCCGTTCTTCTCGATGAGGCTGCCATTGGCCTCAACGGGGAACAGCACCTGCGCGGCGCCGGTCATGGCGAGGGGGTAGGCGAGGCCGGTGATCCCCGTCAGCAGCACGAGGAGCACGAAGGCGGGGCGAAGAGTGTTGAGCATGAGGGCTCTCCTCAGACGAGGTGCAGGGCGGTGACGGCCACGTCGATCAGCTTGATGCCGGCGAACGGCACCACGATCCCGCCGAGGCCATAGATGAGCAGGTTCCGCTGGAGCAGCGCCGCCGCGCCGATGGGCCGGAACTTCACCCCCTTCAGCGCCAGCGGAATGAGGGCGATGATGATGAGGGCGTTGAAGATGATGGCCGAGAGGATGGCGCTCTGCGGCGAGGCGAGGCCCATCACGTTCAGCGCGCCGAGCTGCGGGTAGAAGGCCACGAACATGGCCGGGATGATGGCGAAATACTTCGCCACGTCGTTGGCGATGGAGAAGGTGGTGAGCGATCCGCGCGTCATCAGCAGCGCCTTGCCGATCTCCACGATCTCGATGAGCTTGGTCGGGTCGCTGTCGAGATCCACCATGTTGCCGGCCTCGCGGGCGGCCACCGTGCCGGTGTTCATGGCAACCCCCACATCCGCCTGGGCGAGCGCCGGGGCGTCGTTGGTGCCGTCGCCGCACATGGCCACGAGCTTGCCCTTGGCCTGTTCGTCGCGGATGAGCTTCAGCTTCACCTCGGGGGTAGCCTCGGCGAGGAAGTCGTCCACGCCCGCCTCGGCGGCGATGGCGGCGGCGGTCAGCGGATTGTCGCCGGTAATCATCACCGTGCGGATGCCCATGCGGCGCAATTCGGCGAAGCGCTCGCGGATGCCGCCCTTCACGATGTCCTTCAGATAGATGACGCCCAGCACCTTGCCGTCCCGTGCGACGGCGAGCGGGGTGCCGCCGGCCTTGCCGATCTCCTCGGCGATGGCCTGCACCTCGCGCAGCGTCTCCGGCGAGAGGGGACGGGTGCCCGCGCCGGACGCCTGGAGATCCTTGAGGATGGCGTCCACCGCGCCCTTGCGGATCACCGCGCCGTCCACATCCACGCCGCTCATGCGGGTCTGGGCCGTGAAGGGCACGAAATGGGCGTTGAGGGTGGCCATGTCGCGGCCGCGGATGGCGTATTTCTCCTTGGCCAGCACCACGATGGAGCGACCCTCGGGCGTCTCGTCGGCGAGGGAGGCGAGCTGCGCGGCATCCGCCAGCTCTTGCGGGCTCACGCCGCGCACGGGGCGGAATTCCGCCGCCTGCCGGTTGCCCAGGGTGATGGTGCCGGTCTTGTCGAGGAGCGGGGTGTCCACGTCGCCCGCCGCCTCCACGGCGCGGCCGGACATGGCGAGCACGTTGAAGCGCACGAGCCGGTCCATGCCGGCGATGCCGATGGCCGAGAGCAGCGCGCCGATGGTGGTGGGGATCAGCGTCACGAACAGCGCCACCAGCACGACCACGGAGATGGTGCCCCCCGCATAGGCGGCGAAGCTCGGGATGGAGGCGGTGGCGAAGACGAAGATCAGCGTCATGCCCGCCAGCAGGATGTTGAGGGCGATCTCGTTGGGCGTCTTCTGCCGCTCGGCGCCCTCCACGAGATGGATCATGCGATCGAGGAAGGTGGAGCCCGCCGCCGCCGTGATGCGCACCTTGATGTGGTCGGAGATGACCGTGGTGCCGCCGGTGACGGCCGAGCGGTCGCCGCCGCTCTCGCGGATCACCGGGGCGCTCTCGCCAGTGATGGCCGCCTCGTTCACCGAGGCGACGCCCTCCACCACCTCGCCGTCGGAGGGGATGACGTCGCCCGCCTCCACCAGCACCACGTCGCCGACCTTGAGGGAGGTGCCGGGCACCTCCTGCCAGTCAATGCCGGTGCCGGTGAGGAGCTTCGCCTGCGTCTGCGTGCGGGTGCGGCGGAGCGAATCCGCCTGCGCCTTGCCGCGCCCTTCCGCCACCGCTTCCGCGAAATTGGCGAACAGCACGGTGAACCACAGCCACAGGATGATCTGGAAGGAGAAGCCGAGGCCGCTCCCTCCCGTCGCGAGGTCACGCACGAAGAGGATTGTGGTGAGGAGGGCGACCACCTCCACCACGAACATCACCGGGTTCTTCACCATCGCGCGCGGATCGAGCTTCCTGAACGATGCGCCGATGGCCGGCACCAGGATGGCCGGGTCGAGGATGCTGCTGGAACGGGGCTTGGCCATGGATGGCTCCCGGAAATCAGGGTTTGCCGACAACGAGCACCACCATCTGGATGGCGGCGACGAGGACGAAGGCGGCGAGGGTCAAAAGAAGGATGAGTTCGGAGGTGCGCAGGGCCGGAGCCCGCGCGGATGGGGCGCGGCGTGCCATCTCAGCCCCCGAAGGTCTGGCCGGCTACGGCCGCCAGGTGCTCCACGATCGGCCCGAGCGCGAGCGCCGGGAAGAAGGTGAGGCCGCCGACGATGAGGATGACGCCCACCAGCAGCCCGACGAACAGCCCGCCATGGGTGGGAAAGGTGCCCGCCGAGGCCGGCACGGTCTTCTTCGCCGCCAGCGATCCCGCCAGCGCCATGGCCGGCACGATCATCATGAAGCGACCGATGAACATGGAGACGGCAAGCGTCACATTGTAGAAGGGCGTGTTGCCGGAGAGGCCCGCGAAGGCCGAGCCGTTGTTCGCCGTCGCCGAGGTGAAGGCGTAGAGGATCTCGGAGAAGCCGTGCGGGCCGGGATTGCTGATGGCCGCCACCGTTCCGGGCAGCACGGTCGCGACGGCTGTCCAGCCGAGCATCATGAGGGGCAGGACCAGGATGGCGAGCATGGCCATCTTCACTTCCTTGGCCTCGATCTTCTTGCCGGCATATTCGGGCGTGCGGCCCACCATGAGGCCGGCCACGAACATGGCCACCACCACGAACAACAGCATGCCGTACATGCCCGCGCCCACACCGCCGACGATGATCTCGCCCAGCTCCATGTTGATAAGCGGGATCATGCCGCCGAGCGCCGTGAAGCTGTCGTGCATGGCGTTGACCGCGCCGCAGGAGGCGGCGGTGGTGATGACGGCGAACAGGGCCGAGGCGACGATGCCGAAGCGCAGCTCCTTGCCTTCCATGTTGCCGCCCGTCAGCCCCAGCGAGTTCAGCCCCGGCGTGCCTGATGCCTCCGCCCAGTAGGTGACGGCGACGCCCGCCACGAAGATGACGCCCATGGCGGCGAGGATCGCCCAGCCCTTGCGCACGTCGCCCACCATGCGGCCGAACACGTTGGTGAGGCCGGCGCCCAGCGCGAAGATGGAGAGCATCTGCACGAAGTTGGAGAGCGCGGTGGGGTTCTCGAACGGGTGGGCGGCATTGGCGTTGAAGAAGCCGCCGCCATTGGTGCCGAGCATCTTGATGGCCACCTGCGAGGCCACGGGGCCGACCGCGATGGTCTGCTTCGCGCCTTCCAGCGTGGTCGCATCCACATAGGGCCCGAGCGTCTGCGGGATGCCCTGCCATACCAGGAACAGGGTGTAGGGGATGCAGAGCGGCAGCAGCACGTAGAGGGTGCAGCGGGTGACATCCACCCAGAAATTCCCCACCGTCTGCGCCGAGGCGCGGGAGAAGCCGCGGATCAGCGCCACCGCCAGCGCGATGCCGGTGGCGGCGGAGAGGAAGTTCTGGTGGGTCAGCCCCAGCATCTGCGCGAGATAGCTCAGCGTGCTCTCGCCGCCGTAGTTCTGCCAGTTGGTGTTGGTGAGGAAGCTGACGGCCGTGTTCAGCGACAGGTCCGGCGGCATCCCCGCCATCTCCTGCGGGTTCAGCGGCAGGAGGTCCTGCAGGCGCAGGATCGCATAGAGCATGAGGAAGCCGGCCACGTGGAACACCAGCATGGCGAGGGTGTAGCCGAGCCACGTCTGCTCGCGCTTCGGGTCCACGCCGGCGAGGGCATAGAGGGCGCCTTCCACCGGGCGCAGCACGGGGGAGAGGAAGGTGCGCTCGCCCGCGAACACGCGGGTCATGTAGCCGCCAAGCAGCGGCGTGAGCGCAAGGATGATCGCGCAGAAGAGGGCGATCTGGATCCAGCCATTGAGGGTCATCGGGGCCTCCTCAGAACCGCTCGGGCTTCAGCAGCGCGAGGGTGAGGTAGAAAAGGAGGCCCAGCGTAATGAGGCCTCCCAGAGCAAAATCGAGGGTCATGGAGTTTTCCTTCGATACGGCGGCGAGTGCGGCCTGTATTCGGCCGGCGCTAGAGCCGCTCGCAGGCGTAGCCGTAGCCGATGGCCAGGGCGAAAAGCCCCGCCGCCAGGGCGAGCATCAGAATGTCGAGCATGAGACCTGAGCCTCTAAAGGTGTCGGGCCGCGAAGACGCGGGAAGACCTGCGTTGCGGTCGGCCGCAGCGCATGGGAGCTTTCACCCGGCGCCGCTCAGCGAGGGAAAGGTGTCACCTTGCGCATAAAGATTCGAGACGGGCCGCTCGGGGCCAGAATAAAAATCGCATAAAGAAAAGCGCGAGGCCGGAGCGCTTCCGGACACACAAAAAGGGCGCCCATTGGGGCGCTCCTCATGCCATCTCAGATAGGTGGGTCGGGCGCGCCGGAACGAGCGCGGCCCTACCGCGCGAACGCGGCCGCCGCAGCCACCACGTCGCCGTCGATGCCGTTGAAACCGTGGTAGGCCATGGCTTCGCAGGGGTTACCCTCGCTCTGGCCGCCATCCAGCCACACCACGCGCGCCTTGCCCTTCGCCCAGGCCAGGAAGGGCTCGACTCCCGCCGGCAGGGTGCGCTTGCAGCCGTCCTGCCGATGCTCGATGACGAGGGTTGGGGGCAGGGCGGCCGGCG
>JAEWBL010000151.1 GCA_023391175.1 Pseudomonadota bacterium | reverse complement strand
GGCCGGCCGAGATACCAGACCGGCGCGCTCCACACATGCACGAGGCGGGTGAAGGGGAAGACGAGGAAGATCGTCATGCCCAGCACGAGGTGCGCCTTGAAGATGGGGCTCACGTCCGCCACATAGGCCGCCGCCGCCGGCTGGAGGGTGAGGATGCCCTGCGCCCAGTTCATGAACTTCACCATCTCGTGCCCATCCATGTGATGCAGCGAGACGAAGATGGTGGAGAGGCCGAGCGTGAGCTGCACCCAGAGCAGCAGCAGGATGGCGGTGTCGCCGAAGCTGGAATTCGCCCGGATGCGCGGATCGAACAGCCGGCGATGGGCCAGAAGCGCGATGCCGATGAAGCACATCACCCCGGCGATGCCGCCCACCGTGATGGCGAGCCCCTGCTTGAAGCTGTGCGAGATTCCCAGCGTGTCGAACACCCAGATGGGCGTCAGCAGGCCGCCGGCATGGCCGATGAAGATGACGAGGATGCCCACGTGGAAGAGGTTCGACCCCCAGCGCAATTGCCGCTTGCGCAAGAGCTGCGAGGAGCCGGTCTTCCAGGTGTATTGCTCGCGGTCGAACCGGATGAGGCTGGCGACGAGGAACACCGTGAGGCAGAGGTAGGGATACCAGCCGAACAGGGCTGAATTGATGGCCTGTGACATGGTCGTCTCCTTCAGGCGGCAGGTTGGGGCGCGGGCTGGCGCGCCGGGTCGCGCGCATCGCGCTGGGCGGCGCGCAGCTGGGTGCGGAAGCGATCGACGCCGCAGGAGGCGGCATCGCCGGGGCCGAAGGTGACGGCGGTCTCCTCCCACTCCCTGTCCAGCGCATTCAGGTCGAGGGCGGAGTGGTCTTCGGCCTCTCGCGCGGGCGCCGCTGCGGGCACGGCCTCAGCCTGCGCGCCGGCAAGTCGGCGCACGGCGGTGAGCACGGGGGCATAGAGCGAGCCGCGCTCGGCAAGGCGCTCCTCCAGCGTGGCGAGGATGTGGTCCACGTCGGCGAGCAGTCCCTCGGCCTCCGCCTGCGGGCGGGTGGCGGCGAACTCCAGGAACAGCGGCAGGAAGTCCGGCAGCTCGTTGGCGGTGATGGCGAGGCCGCCTTTCTCGTAGAGCGCCGCGAGGTCCACCATGGCCTGCCCGCGGTCGCGGCTCTCCCCGTGCACATGCTCGAACAGGTGCAGGGACAGGCGCCGCGTGCGGTCGAAGAGGCTCACATAGGCCTCCTGCAGGTCGTAAAGGTCTTCACCGGCCAGCGACCGCAGAAGCGGCATCAGGGCGAGGCGGGTTGCGGCATCGAGCCGGCCGTCTTGGATGAGCGCGTCGGCGATGTGGGGCGCCGCATCCTGCAATGCCGCCTCGGGATAGAGGAGGAGGCGGGAGAGGGCCTTGAGGGTGAGGTTGTCGTCCATCACTCCACCTCCATCGGGGTCTTGGTGCGCCGGCCGGGCGTGTGGGTGGGGCTGCCGAACAGGTTCACATCGCTGTCCCCGCCCGAGCAGCCGTTGCCGAAGGAGAAGCCGCACGAGCCGCGCAGATCGAATGGATCTTCCCCCGCCTCGCGATGGGCGGTGGGGATGACGAACCGGTCCTCGTAATTGGCGATGGCCATGGTCTGGTACATGTCCTCAATGTCCGCGCCGGTGAGGCCGACCCTGGTCGCGACGCGCGCATCGATGCGCCCGTCCACGGTCTTCGCCCGCATGTAGGCGCGCATGGCGAGCATGCGTTCCAGCGCCAGGGCGACCGGCTCCTCGTTGCCGGCGGTGAGGAGATTGGCGAGGTAGCGCAAGGGGATGCGCAGCGAGCGCACATCCGGCATCTCGCCATCCATGCCCATCTTGCCGGCGGTGGCGGCGGACTGGATGGGGGAGAGCGGCGGCACGTACCAGACCATGGGCAGGGTGCGGTATTCGGGATGGAGCGGGAAGGCGACCTTCCACTCCATGGCCATCTTCCAGATGGGCGAGACCTTCGCCGCCTCGATCCACGCATCCGGCACGCCATCCGCGCGGGCCTGGGCGATGACGGCGGGGTCCTTTGGATCGAGGAAGAGGTCGAGCTGGGCCTGGTAGAGCTTCTTCTCGTCCTTCACGCTCGCCGCTTCCTCGATGCGGTCGGCGTCATAGAGCAGCACGCCGAGATAGCGGATGCGCCCGACGCAGGTTTCCGAGCACACGGTGGGCTGGCCCGCCTCGATGCGCGGATAGCAGAAGATGCACTTCTCGGACTTCCCCGAAGACCAGTTGTAGTAGATCTTCTTGTAGGGGCAGCCCGAGACGCACATGCGCCAGCCCCGGCACTTGTCCTGATCGATGAGGACGATGCCGTCCTCCTCGCGCTTGTAGATGGCGCCGGAGGGGCACGCCGCCGCGCAGGTGGGGTTGAGGCAGTGCTCGCACAGGCGGGGCAGGTACATCATGAAGGTGTTTTCGAACTGGCCGTAGATCTCGGCCTCGACACCCTCGAAGTTCACATCCTTCCGCCGCTTGGCGAACTCGCCGCCCAGGATCTCCTCCCAGTTCGGCCCCCATTCGATCTTCTCCATCCGCTCGCCAGAGACGAGGGAGCGCGGGCGCGCAGTGGCGAAGGCCTTCGATTCCTTCGCGGTGTGCAAATGCTCGTAATCGAAGGTGAAGGGCTCGTAATAATCGTCGATTTCCGGCAGGTCCGGATTGGCGAAGATGTTGGAGAGCACCCGCCACTTGGCGCCGATGCGCGGCTCGATCTTGCCGTTTTCCTTGCGGCGCCAGCCGCCCTTCCACTTCTTCTGGTTCTCCCACTCGCGCGGGTAACCGACGCCGGGCTTGGTCTCCACATTGTTGAACCAAGCGTATTCCACGCCCTGGCGGCTCGTCCACACGTTCTTGCAGGTGACGGAGCAGGTGTGACACCCGATGCACTTGTCGAGGTTCAGCACCATGGCGATCTGGGCGCGGATCTTCATTGGGCCATCTCCTTTTGGGAAGCGGCCGGCAGCTCATCCTCGAGCCAGTCGACCTTGTTCATCTTGCGCACCACCACGAACTCGTCGCGGTTGGCGCCGACCGTGCCGTAATAGTTGAAGCCGTAGGATTGCTGGGCGTAGCCGCCGATCATGTGGGTCGGCTTCAGCACCGTGCGCGTCACGGAATTATGGATGCCGCCGCGCTTGCCGGTCATTTCCGAGCCGGGTGTGTTAATAATCTTCTCCTGCGCGTGATACATCATGGCCATGCCCGGCATGACGCGCTGGGAGACCACGGCGCGGGCGGTGAGCGCGCCGTTGGCGTTGAACACCTCCACCCAGTCATTGTCAGCAAGGCCGGCCGCGCGGGCGTCGTCCTCGCTGATCCAGATCACCGGCCCGCCGCGGTTCAAGGTGAGCATCAGGAGATTGTCAGTATAAGTGGAGTGGATGCCCCATTTCTGGTGCGGCGTGAGGAAGTTGAGCACGATTTCCCGGTTGCCGTTGGGCTTGGCGTTGCGATGGCCGGGGATGGTCTTCAGGTCCACCGGCGGCTTCCAGGTCACCAGCTCCTCGCCGAAGGCCCGCATCCACAGATGATCCTGATAAAGCTGCTGGCGGCCGGTGAGCGTGCGCCAGGGGATCAGTTCGTGGACGTTGGTATAGCCGGCGTTGTAGCAGACCTTCTCGCTCTCGATGCCCGACCAGGTGGGCGAGGAGATGATCTTGCGCGGCTGCGCCTGCACATCGCGGAAGCGGATCTTCTCGTCTTCCTTCGGCAAGGCGAGGTGAGCGTGGTCGCGGCCGGTGTTGTGGGACAGAGCCTCCCACGCCTTCACCGCCACCTCGCCATTGGTCTCCGGCGCCAGCATGAGGATGACCTCGGCGGCGTCGATGTCGCTCTCGATCTTGGCGAGGCCCTTGGCCGGGCCGTCGCGATGGGTGCCGTTGAGGGCTTTCAGCGCCTCCACCTCATGTCCGGTCTTCCAGCTGATCCCCTTGCCACCATTGCCGATTTTCTCCATCAGCGGGCCGAGCGCGGTGAAGCGGGCGTAGGTCGCCGGATAGTCACGCTCCACCACGGTCACCGTGGGCATGGTCTTGCCGGGGATGGGCTCCACCTCGCCCTTGCGCCAGTCCTTCACATCCAGCGCCTGCGCGATCTCGGCGGGCGTATCGTGCAGGATGGGGGTGAGCACCGTGTCCGTCTCCACCCCCAACACTTCGGGCGCGACGGCCGAGAAGGTGCGGGCGAGGCCCTTGTAGATCTCCCAGTCGGAACGCGCCTCCCACGCCGGGTCCACGGCCGCCGAGAGCGGATGGATGAAGGGGTGCATATCCGAAGTATTCAGATCGTTCTTCTCGTACCAGGTGGCGGTGGGCAGCACGATGTCCGAGTAGACGCAGGTGGTGGACATGCGGAAGTCCAGCGTCACCAGAAGATCGAGCTTGCCGGTGGGCGCTTCCTCGTGCCACGCGACTTCCGTGTTGCGCACCGCGCCCTCGGCGCCGAGGTCCTTGCCCATCACGCCGTGCTGGGTGCCCAGCAGGTGCTTGAGGAAGTATTCGTGCCCCTTGCCGGAAGAGCCGAGCAGGTTGGAGCGCCAGACGAAGAGGTTGCGCGGCCAGTTGTCCGGGTGGTCGGGATCGTGGCAGGACAGCTCCAGATCGCCGCTTTTCAGCGCCGAGGCCACATAGTCCTTCACCTCCTGGCCGGCGGCCTTGGCCTTGGCGGCGATGGCGAGGGGGTTCTGCTTCAATTGCGGCGCAGAGGGCAGCCAGCCCATGCGCTCGGCGCGGACATTGTAGTCGATGAAGCTCTTGTCCCACTCGCCCTTGGGCGCGGTGGGGGAGAGGATTTCCCCGGCGGTCAGCGTCTCGTAGCGCCACTGGTCCGTGTGGGCATACCAGAAGGAGGTGGCGTTCTGGTGCCGGGGCGGGCGCGACCAGTCGAGGCCGAAGGCGAGCGGCTGCCAGCCGGTCTGCGGGCGCAGCTTTTCCTGCCCCACATAGTGCGACCAGCCGCCGCCCGACTGGCCGATGGCGCCGCAGAACACCAGAAGGTTGATGACCCCCCGGTAGTTCATGTCCATGTGATACCAGTGGTTCATGGCCGCGCCGATGATGATCATCGAGCGCCCGTTGGTCTTCTCCGCATTGGTGGCGAACTCGCGCGCCACGGTGATGATGGCGTCGCGCTTCACGCCGGTGATGCGCTCGGCCCATGCGGGCGTGAAGGGCACGTCCTCGTCATAGGAGACGGCGACATTGCCGCCGCCGAAGCCGCGGTCGAGGCCGTAATTGGCCATCATGAGATCGTAGACGGTGGCGACCTTCATCACGCTGCCGTCCGCGCCCTGGATGAGGCGGACGGGCAGGTTGCGCGTCAGCACCTCGCCATGGTTCGTGGCCACGAAATGCTCGGTGGCGCGGCCGCCGAAATAGGGGAAGTCCACGGCCGCGATCTCGTCCGCGTGCTCTTCCAGCGAGAGGCGCAGGCGCAGGGCGCGGCCGGTGCCGTCCTTCTCCTCCAGGTTCCATTTCGCCTGTTCGCCCCAGCGGTGGCCGATGGAGCCGACGGGGGCGACGAGATCGCCGCTGGCGTCATCGAAGGCGACGGTCTTCCACTCGGGATTGTTCCCTTCGCCGAGCCCGCCGGGCAGGTCGGAGGCGCGCAGCATCCGCTCGGCCACGAGCCGCCCGTCGCGTTCCACGAGGCGCACGAGGAAGGGCATGTCCGAATAGCGGCGCAGGTAATCGTCGAAGTAGGGAACCTGCCGGTCAAGATGATATTCGCGCAGGATCACGTGGCCCATGGCGAGGGCCAGCGCGGCGTCGGTGCCCTGCTTGGGGTTCAGCCAGATATCGGCGAACTTGGTGGCCTCGGCATAGTCCGGCGTCACCACCGCGCTCTTGGTGCCCTTGTAGCGCACCTCGGTGTAGAAATGGGCATCCGGCGTGCGCGTCTGCGGCACGTTGGAGCCCCACACGATGATGAAGCCGGCATTGTACCAGTCGGCGCTTTCCGGCACGTCGGTCTGCTCGCCCCAGGTCTGCGGCGAGGCCGGCGGCAGGTCGCAATACCAGTCGTAGAAGGAGAGGCACACGCCGCCGAGCAGCGAGAGATAGCGCGCCCCCGCCGCATAGGAGACCATGGACATGGCCGGGATGGGCGAGAAGCCCGCCACCCGGTCCGGACCGTGGGTGCGGATGGTGTAGGCGTTGGCGGCGGCGATGATCTCGTTCACCTCGTCCCACGTGGCGCGCACGAGGCCGCCATGGCCACGGATCGAGGTGTAGGACGCGCGCTTTTCCGCGTTGCCGACGATGGAGGCCCAGGCGGCCACCGGCGGCAACTTGGACCGCGCCTCGCGCCAGAGCTTGAGCAGGCGCCCGCGCACCATAGGGTGCTTCACCCGGGCGCCGGAATAGAGATACCAGCTATA